>JAEEHM010000124.1 GCA_016280895.1 Bacillota bacterium | reverse complement strand
ATCAATGACAAGAGAAGAAGCTTCAGCTTTAATTGAAAGCTTTGGTGGTCGTGCTGCTACATCAGTTTCTAAATCAACATATATGGTTGTATATGGTTCTGACGCTGGTTCTAAATTAACAAAGGCACAAGCCTTAGGCATAAAAACAATTGATGAGCATGAATTTTTGGAGATGTGTAAACAATGAGTGAAAAATATATAGAGATTAAAGGTGCAAGAGTTAACAATTTAAAAAATATTGATTTAAAGATTCCTAAAGATAAACTAATTGTGATGACTGGCTTATCTGGTTCAGGTAAGAGTTCTCTTGCCTTTGATACTATATATGCTGAAGGTCAAAGAAGATATGTAGAAAGTTTATCAGCTTATGCGAGACAATTCTTGAATAATGTTGACAAACCAGATGTAGATTCAATTGAAGGTTTATCTCCAGCTATCTCAATTGACCAAAAAACTACTAATAAGAATCCACGTTCTACTGTAGGTACAATTACAGAAATATATGATTATTTAAGATTATTATATGCACGTATTGGTCATGCATTTTGTCCAAACCATGGAATTGAAATCAGTTCCCAAACAGTAAACCAAATGTGTGATAAGGTTATGGCATATCCAACAGATACAAGAGTTGTGGTAATGAGTCCTGTTGCTCATATGGAAAAAGGTAGACATGAGAAAATCTTCGATATTTTGAAAAAAGAAGGTTTATCAAAAGCAAGAATCGATGGTGAAATCTACGATCTTGATGAAGTTCCTGAACTTGATAAAAATAAAAAACATAATATAGAAGCTATCATTGATAGATTGAAATTAAAAACTGATTCAAGAACTAGATTATATGATTCAATTGAAGCTGCATGTAAACTAAGTGATGGTAGATGTGTAATTGGTGTAGATGAAAAGGAATTGGTATTTAGTGAACATTTAGCTTGCCCTGAATGTGAATTCTCTATTCCTAAATTAGAACCTGCATTATTTTCATTCAATTCACCTCAAGGTGCTTGCGATGTTTGTCATGGTATTGGTTTCTTACAACAAGTATCAATTGATTTACTTGTACCTGATGATAGTTTGTCAATTAATGAAGGTGGAATAAGATATTACAAAAATATTAAGGGAACAGATAATATTGAATGGCAAACATTTGAAATCTTATGTAAACATTATAATATTGATTTTGACAAGCCTTTTAGAGACTTAAGTGAAGAAGAAAAAGATATTATTTTACATGGCTCAAAAGGTCCTATTCAATATGAAATTGTATCTTCAAGTGGTAATACATATAAACGTAATACCTATATTGAAGGTGTTCAAGACTTAATTGAAAGAAGATATTTAGAAACATCATCATCTTGGAATAAAGATTATTATGGTTCTTACATGATGGACATAGTTTGTCCAAAATGTCATGGAAGAAGATTATCAGAAATAGCTCTTGCTGTTAAAGTGGGAGGCTTAAATATTGATGAGATTTGTGCTTTCACTGTATCAGAATTATATGATTTTCTTAAATCCTTGAAATTAAGTGATACTGAGGCACACATTGCGAATTTAGTCTTAAAAGAAATCAACAATAGATTAGAATTCTTAATCAATGTTGGTCTTGATTATTTAACATTAAATCGTTATTCAGCTTCACTTTCTGGTGGAGAATTACAAAGAATAAGACTTGCTACCCAAATTGGTTCACATTTAACTGGTGTATTGTATGTTCTTGATGAACCATCAATTGGTCTTCATGAGCGAGATAATGATCGTTTGATTAATGCATTAAAAGAAATGCGTGATATTGGAAATACCTTAATCGTCGTTGAACATGATGAAGAAATCATGAGAAAAGCTGATTACATTGTGGATATTGGCCCTGGTGCTGGTATTCATGGTGGTGAGGTTGTTGCTTGTGGAACATGCGAAGATGTCGC
The DNA here is from genome assembly GCA_016280895.1 of Bacillota bacterium. Lineage (GTDB taxonomy): Bacteria > Bacillota_I > Bacilli_A > ML615J-28 > CAG-698 > RGIG3506. The sequence goes on along the minus strand of JAEEHM010000124.1, from coordinate 23,426 downwards.
AAAATGTGAAGAAAGTATCACAGGACAATATTTGAGTGGTAAAAAGTTCATTCCTGTTCCTAAAACTAGGAGGGAAGGAAATGGTAAATTCTTAGAGATTGTGAATGCCCGAGAAAACAATTTGAAGAATCTTGATGTTAAGATTCCTCTTGGAAAATTTGTGGCTGTTACTGGTGTTAGTGGCTCTGGTAAAAGTACTTTAGTGAATGACATTTTAGTCAAATATTTAAGAAAACATTTAAATAATGCTAAAATAATTCCAGGAAAATGTGACACAATTCTTGGTATTGAAAATTTAGACAAGATTGTTGAAATCGATCAAAGTCCAATAGGAAGAACGCCAAGAAGTAATCCAGCAACTTACACTGGTGTCTTTGATAACATTAGAGATATTTTTGCACAAACTGTAGAAGCTAAAATGCGTGGCTACAGCAAAGGCAGATTCTCTTTTAATGTGAAAGGCGGAAGATGTGAAAGATGCTGGGGCGATGGTGTCATTAGAATCGAAATGAATTTCTTACCAGATGTTTATGTGCCTTGTGAAGAATGCCATGGTACTAGATATAATAGTGAAACATTAGAAGTAAAATATAAAGATAAGAATATTTATGATGTTTTAGAAATGACAATCGAAGAAGCATATCATTTCTTTGAAAACATTCCATCTATCAAACAAAAATTAGAAGTCTTATATAATGTTGGTTTAGGCTATGTAAAACTAGGCCAAAGCGCAACTACCTTATCTGGTGGTGAAGCACAAAGAGTAAAATTAGCATCTGAATTATATAAGAAAATCAGTCCAAAGAGTATTTTTGTGCTCGATGAACCTACTACAGGACTTCATACTGAAGATGTTAGAAAACTATTATTAGTTTTGAATAATATTGTTGACAATGGTGGTACTGTCATTGTTATTGAACATAATTTAGATGTAATTAAGCAAGCTGATTACATTATTGATTTAGGTAAAGAAGGTGGAAATAAGGGCGGAGAATTAATCGCTTGTGGTACACCTGAAGAGATTGCAGCTTGTAAAGATAGCTATACTGGTTTATATTTGAAAAAAGTATTAAAATAATTATTTAAAAGGGGCTTATATGAACAATAGTCAATTAAGCATTGATAAGCAAAATGAATTTGCGATGAAAGCAAGTATGATTTTGGAAATATTAAATACTTTGATGATTTATGTGAATGATCCTAATAATGAAAAAGATCAGAAACAAAAAGATTACAAGGTACAAATAATATTTAACGCAAAAGAATTAGAAAAATACGTTAAAGTATTGAATCCATATCAGGAAAATGAAAAGGTACGCCTTTTCTTTGATGGATATGAGCGTATCAAAGAAAGAATTAATGCAACAATAAAACGTATTTCTAATAAAGAACTTGAAAGAGAAGCAAAAAAATTACATGAGAAAATTGAACTTCAAGCACAAGAAATGGAAATCAAGAAAATGCTTGGAGAATTGAAGGACCAATATGGGCTTGAAGAAAAGGACTTGAAAGTATTTAATTTCGGAAAAACAAAGAAGAGCTTTTTGGCTGTAGTTTTAGAATATGTTCTTGTATTTGTGTTTACTGCTTTAATATTATTAGGTCTTAGTGGTATTATTCCATGGACTAAAGATAAGAATATTTTGAGTTTAGTATTATTCTGTTTGTACTTTGCTGCAGATGAAATTGTGGGTAGATTAGTATTAAATATCGCTTTTAAGAAATTGATTATGCAAACACTTGGTCTTATTATGCTACTTCCAAGTATTGTTGCTGTCGTAGTAGTTGCAATATTTCCAATATTTGTAGAGATTAATTCAATTTTCTTGTATATTATTACCGCAATTCTCGCTGTCGCAATTAGAAAATTTATGTTATCATATGTGTTTGAAAAGCTTATCAAAAGTAAATTCAATATAATGAAGAGAGAGGAAAAATAATGGAAAAGAAACTAAGAGTACGCGATTGTATAAACGCATTAAGCTTGAGTGTTATTCATGGAGAAGCTTATTTAGATAATGAAGTTACAAGAGCTGTAGTAAGTCGACCTGGTGTTGAAATATATTCTAATTATTTTGATTTTTATGAATATAATCGTATTCAAGTATTAGGTACTAAAGAGATGAATCTATTTTACATGGTAGATGAAGGCCAAAGACAAGAAAGAGTATTTCGATTATTTCAAGATTTACCTCCTGCATTTATCTTTACTCACAATGTAAGTGAAATACCTGATGAATTTATTGCTGCATCAGATAAATATAAGGTTCCAATTTTAAGAAGCTCACAAACTACAACTACATGTATTAGTGCCCTTGGCACATATTTATCAGAAGAATTAGCTGTTAAAAAATCATTCCATGGTGTTATGATGGATATCAATGGTGTTGGTGTAATGCTTACTGGTAAAAGTAGAATTGGAAAAAGTGAAACAGCCTTACAACTACTTAAGATGGGACATACCCTTATTAGTGATGATCGTGTAGATATTGCAGAACCTAATGTAGGAATATTGGTTGCTTCTTGCCCATCAACAATTGAAAGAATGATGGAAGTAAGAGGAATTGGTTTAATTGATGTTGTTGATTTATTTGGTGTACGTGCTTTTAGAAATAAGAAAACAATCAGTTTGATTGTTGAACTAAAGAGTCCAGAAGATGAAAAACATGCAACACGCTTAGGCCTAGAAGAAGAATTTGAAACTATTTTCTCTACAAAGGTTCCAAAGGTAAGTATTTATGTTAAACCAGGACGTAATATTGCATCACTTGTTGAAGTAGCTGCATACAATTGGCGTTTGAAAACAATGGGTAAAAATGCTGCTTTAGAATTCACTGAGAGATTAGAAAACCTAGTTAGAAAAGAAAAATAAGAAAGGAAGATACTATGTCATTCGCTTCAGACTTAAAGAAAGACATTGTTAATTATGATTTTTTAGATGCCTCTTTAAAAGCTGAATTATATGGTATCTTAAAACTAAAGTCCGAATTAACAATATCTTCTAATAAATTGAGTATTATGATTAAGACTACTAGTCTTAATCTATCTAGAAGGATTATTTATATTATAAAAAAACTATATCATATTGATATAGAGATAATATCTAAAGCTAGAATGAATCTTGATAAAAAGAATGTTTATATCTTAATTATTAAAGATCAAATAAAAGAGATGCTTGTTGATTTAGATTTAATTGATGAAAACTTGTTTTTTAAGGATACTATTTCCAAGCAATATCAAGATAATTACACTGATATTATTAGAGGTATGTATCTATCTAGTGGCTCATGTAATAATCCTAATAAATCATATCATTTAGAAATAGCATGTAATGAAGAATATGAAGCAGAATTTATTGTTGCTATTGTATATCCTTTAGGAATTGAAGGAAAAACTATTGAAAGAAGAAACAAATATGTTTTTTATATCAAAAAGGGTGAACAAATAGGAGATTTCTTAAAATTATTAGGTGCTACAAATTCCTTGTTCGAATTTGAAAATGCAAGAATAAAGCGAGATTTAAATAATGTAGTAAATCGTGTTATCAATTGTGACATTCATAATAGCACTAAAACAAGAGAATCTTGCGACAAACAATTAGATGATATTAAAGTAATTAAGAAACATATGGGTTTTGATAATTTATCAATTAGATTGATGGAAGCTATTACTTTAAGAGTAAAGAATCCTGATTCTTCCTTACAGGAATTAAGTGATATTAGTGAAGAAGTTGTTGGAAGATATATTTCTAAATCCGGTATAAGCCATTGTATGAAGGATTTAGAAAATATTGCGAATACACTGAGAAATAAAGAAAGTGAAAAATAAAAGATTGCATTTTATTGCTGATTTTAGTATAATATATGTTAGGTGAAAAATTATGAATGAAAAACATTTAAGTTTTAAAGTATTATTGTTTTATATTGCATTTGCACTTATAACTATTATTTTTGCAATTGTGTTTTGTATTAGAATATTTAAGGTGACAACATTTGATGATTTGAATGATGTTAAACGTGCACATTTAATGATTAATGGTCCTGTTACAACTAAGAGTGAAGATACATATTATGTTTATATTTATTCTTCAAAGGCTCATGATACAAATTATGCATATCAAGAAGTTGAACCAACAGTACTTACATATTTTACATATGTTGCTAAAAATGGAAAGAATGATACTGTAAAGATTTATGCTTATGATGCTGATACTTTCTCAGAAACAAATCAATTTAAAACAGTAAATGAATACTTACAATCATTAAATGATAGTTTGAAAACATCTGAATTACCTGCACTTGTTAAAGTTAGCAATGGTTCGGTTGCTTCTACATATATTGGTATTAATAAGATTGTAAGTGAATTACAAAATAATATGACAAAATAAAAAAGCAGTTAAACTGCTTTTTATTTTTTTAGATATAATTCGATTCCTTGTTTTAATCTATGCATTCCATCAATAACATTCTTTCTTTGTGTAGCAAGATTAATTCTAAAGAAGGATTTACCATTACTACCATAGACTTCACCAGAAGTTATCCAAAGACCTGTTTCTTTTCTAATAAAAGCACATAAGTCTTTTGCGTTATCTGTTATTCTAGAAACATCGACCCAAAGTAAATATGTTGCATGGGAAGGTACAATGTGAAGAAGAGGTATTTCTTTTTCTACATATTCTTTGAATAATTTCTTGTTTTCATATAAATAAGTATTTAATTCATTTAACCAATCTTCTGATTCATCAAAGGCTTTAATTAATGGATCAATGCTGAAAACATTGCCTTCAGCACATTCATCTGTATTTAATCCTCTTTCAACTTTTTTCCTTACTTCATCATTTTTGCAGACAATCATTGAAGATTGAAGGCCTGCGATGTTAAAACATTTTGAAGGAGCGATTGTAGTTATTGAATTATTTGCGCATTCATCATTTACTGATAAAAATGGAACATATTCAAAAGTAGGATCAATAATATCACAATGTATTTCATCTGATAAGATTAAAACATGATATTTATTGGCAAGATGACCGATTTTTGCAAGTTCTTCCTTAGTCCAAATTTTACCAATTGGATTATGAGGATTGCATAAAATCATCAAAGTTGTTTTTTCATCCTTCATTTTGTTTTCTAAATCAGTAAAATCAAGATGATAATTACCATTTTCATATAGTAGATCAGATGATAATATTGTTCTTTTATTGTTGATAATAGAATTATAGAAAATATTATAAACTGGTGATGATATTAACACATTATCACCAATCTTTGTCATACTTCTTACGATTGAAGAAATTGATGCAACAACACCAATTGAGAAAATCATCCATTCTTTTTCAAATTTTACATGATGGCGGCGAGACCAAAAATTGATATAGCTATTATATAGTGCATCTGGTGTAGTAGAATAGCCTAGTGCACCTTCATTTGCACGCTTTATTATTGCTTCCTTGATTTTTGGGGCTGTATCAAAATCCATATCAGCGACCCACATTGGAAGCTCATTTTCGCTACAATTCCACTTATAAGAATTATTGTTTCGTCTATTTATTTCTTTATCAAAGTCAAACATTTATTTTTCTACCTCAATTATTGTTTTGGATTTATCAACAATGTCTTCATCTAATATAATTTCTTTAATGCTTTTTGCTTTTATTTTGCCTGAATATGGATTCTTTACTGAATCAATGGGAGAAATAATAGTAGCATCTACCTTATCGCATCTTTCAAAGCATAAATCAGTATTTAATAACTTGCAATTTATCATTTTGATATTATCAATATAGCACATGCCTTGATTAGAATCGATAACACAATTTATAAAAGTTAGATTTTTAGAATTCCAACCGAGATATTCACCAATGATAGTAGAATCATAAACGGTAACATTCTCACAATTCCAAAAAGAATCTTTAGAATTCATTTTCGCATTTCTAATTTCAATATTAGATGCGCCATCAAAAGCATAATTTCCTTGTAATTTGAAATTATCAATTTTGATATTTTTGGAATTCATACAAAAATAGTCACCAACTGCTTGAACATTGTTTAATTCAATGTCTTCACATGTCCATAGGAATTCTTGTGCCTTTGGAATAGGTGTATTTTCAATTTTTATATTTTTACATCGTCTAAATTGTTTAGGAGCTTCGATAAAAGAATCCTTAATATAAATATTGTTTGTGTACCAAATGCCAGATCTTGCTGTATCTAACCAAGTAGTATTGTATACTTTGATATTATCACAATACCAAAGTGGATATTTCCATTTGAAAATACAATTATCCAAAATTAAATTGCTGCATTCTTTAAGTGGCGATTCTCCATCAGCAAATGTTGTGTCAATAATTTCTAGGTTATGGACATTATACATTGCACGTTCGCCTGTTTTTAGTTCGTTTATTACTTTTTCCATAATTATTCCTCATTTCTATTTTATTATTATACTACATAATAATGGATTATAAAAGAAATTTGCATTTTTTTGTTAAATAAAAAAATCAAAACTAGTTAAAACTAATTTTGATTTAAATTCATATGGCGGAGTAGAAGGGATTTGAACCCTTGCACCAGTCTCCCAGTCTACACCCTTAGCAGGGGCGCCTCTTCAGCCTCTTGAGTACTACTCCATACCAAGACTAAATAATTATACTATATTTTATAATAATTGTCAAGATAAAATAGACTTTATATAAGATATTATGGTATAATGATTGCGGTGATTATATGATAAGAAAAGCAAATAAAAATGATATAAAAGATATAATGAAAGTTGTTGTATCTGCACAAGCCTTCTTAAAAGAAGAAGGGGTAGATCAGTGGCAAAACAATTATCCAAATGACGAAGTATTGATTCGTGATATTGATAACAAAAACTTATATGTTTATGAATTGGATGATAAAGTAGTTGGTTTTTGTGCTATTATTTTTGGTATTGATGTTACTTATAATAAGATTTATGAAGGTAAGTGGTTAGGTGAAAATAATAATTATGTAACTATCCATCGTATTGCGACATTAAAAGAATATCGAAAACATAATATCGCAAGTGAATTTGTGTTATACACTAAAAAGCTAGCACAAGAAAGAAATCTTGAAAGCATTAGGATTGATACTCATAAAGATAATATCGCAATGAATTCATTTTTATTAAAGAATGGATTTGTTAAATGTGGTATTATTTATCTACTTGATGGTAATGAAAGATTAGCATATGAATTAATAGTAAAATGAAAAAAGCACTTTAAAAGTGCTTTTTCTTATTTTAATATATTTATTTTAATATATATTTAGCATATATTACAGTATCTTGATAAATCTTATTTAGAGATTTTGAATAACCACATAAAGTATAACCATCTACCTCATTGAAGCTTACTTCTTTAGCGTTTTCTCCCTTGTTCACAAATTGAGTAGAGATGACATTACCTTCAAGGTCGATGAATGTAACTTTGTATGTTGTTTTTAAGTCTTTGTTACCATTAATAGCAAGATTAATACAAGTTAAATCATAAATGTCAAAGTTCTTATCACCATCTACATCGTGATTTATTGGAAGTGTTCCGTTAAGAACTTCGTTTACTAAAGCATCTAAATCCTTTTTATCAACTAAAGTATCATAATTATAATCAGCTAAAGTGAAATATTGATAGTTGTTTTGATAAACTACTTCATTATCATTAGTTATAGCTTTAAATGTGATATTCTTTTTTATCAAAGATAAATCAGAAGTAGAATAAGAATTCTTATCACTTGTAAGTGATGCTATTAGATTAGTACTATCATATAATTCATATTTTGAAACAACATTATTTATTAATTCAGCTTCCCACTTGAATTCTAATTTGTTGTCATTGATTTCAGCATGGAAACCATAAATAGTACCAAAATCATCAGCAAGGTTGTAATCAAGATCTATTGATTTTGTAGTGCCTGACGCAAATTTTACTCTTAGACTTAATTTGTCTCCCTTCTTTAAAGATGTTAGATTATAATAATTAACATTCTCATTTGCAGGGAAGAAGGTAGCCTTTGAAGAATCATTGATACGAATATTAATTGAAGTAACGATATCAATATAATCTTTACTGAAATATATTTGATTAATAGTCTTATCAGCATTTGGTATTACTTTAACAGTTTCTAACATTGCGTTTAAGCTTATTTCACTTAAATGCTTTGGCTTAACAGTTACGGAATCATAAACTTTTCCATCTTGACCAAATTCATAATATGTCATACCGCCATTACTAACTATGAAATAGCTAGCTCCATGAGTAGCACTACCATCAGGTGTCCACTTTGCGATTAGCTTGTTTGTGGTATTAGTAATAGAAGTAGAATAAGCAGTAGGAGCAACCATTGGTACGGTTACATAAATTGTTCCTTTAGATGGATCTGTTGATACTTCATTATTATATAATTGATTAGTTCTACAATAGCTATGATAATCACCAGAAATTACATAATCAACTGAATGAGCATCATAGAATTTATACCATTTTTCATTATATGAACCCCAATCACAAATATTATTTGAATTTGGAGCACTATAGAAATCAGCATAATGATGTACAACAACGATATATTGATATTTGCCTTCATTTTTATTAATTACACTTGCCATCCAAGTTTGGAGTTTATCTGTATAATTTTTAGCATCAGGATTGATATTATCTAATTGGAAGAATAATACTGAATCATATAAGAACCAATAAACAGTAGGTAGTTCTTCAATACCATTCTTTGGATTATTGTAAGAGGCTTCAAACCATTCATATGATGTGATTGAATGGCCTGTATTATAATACTCTTTATTTCCTGGACAAATTGAGAACATATAATTAGATGTGATGTAATGATCATTCCATTGTTCCCAATCTTCATATCTTTGACCATATTTTACAACGTCACCTTGACATAATACGAAATCAAAGCCACCATCATCTTTTACAAAATTCTCACCAACTTTAATCAATTCAGCAGCATGTTTAATTGCGCTATCGCCTGAATTAGCGTGAATATCACCAATTAAAGCAAAATTGAAATTGCCTTTATTACCTGCAGTTTTAAATGAATAAACATTACTTGTTTTTGCGTTAGCCTTAATTTTATAAATGTATTTTGTGTTTCCTTGCAAGTCATTTAGTTCAACATCATATTTGAAATATGAATCATTGCCTACGTATTTAACAGTATTCTTTATACCGCTTACTTGTTTTGTGATACAATTTGTGAAATTAACATCACTTGAAACAGTGTAGTAGAGGGTACAAGTAGATTCACTAGATTGCCATGAAAGGCGCATTTGACTAGATGAATCTTCACCTGGATTCGTAGAAATCAATGATAATTCTGACATACTTGCTTTTACCGGAATTGCAAAAATACCAAATACTAGGAAGGCAATTAGAACTAATCCTATTATCTTATATTTTTTCATATTCACTAATCTTCTCCTTTTTCTTTTCTATGTATATTATAACATATGTTTTTAACACAATACAAGTAAATGTTCGAAAATGCGAAATAATCTAAAATATAAATTTTAAAAAATAAATAAAAATATATTGTATTTTTATGTATTTTAGTGTATAATACTAGTGTCTGAAGAAAATTTCAAATGACTATTTGAATTATTGAATAACTTGAAATAAGAATGGCTTTGTAGTATAATATTATCAATATATGGAGATATGAGATATGAAAAAAGAATGCTTAGAAAAATTTACTACAGTTGAAAATCCTAAGAATGAATTCTTAGATCAAAACAAGGTTGTTGAAATACTTTATAATTTAAGAAAAATAATCTTTCTTGGCTATTTTGAAAAAGTGGAAGGCAACAAAGAAGAATATGTTAGTAAGATATTAAAGAAAGTAGAAAAAGAATTGTGCGATTCAATTAGAATAGCATGCTTATTACAAGGCAAAGATGATAATTCTAAGGAAATCACTAAAAAATTTATTGATAGTGTTGATTGCATAAAATATTTATTATCAACTGATATTGATGCTTTATATAATGGTGACCCTGCAAGTAAGGATAAAAATGAAATCATTATGTGTTATCCTGGTTTATTTGCGATTATGGTTTATCGTATTAGTCATATCTTATATGATTTGGATGTAATGTATATTCCTCGTATCTTAAGTGAATATGCACATTCAAAAACTGGTATTGATATTCATCCAGGTGCAAAAATTGGTACACATTTCTGTATTGACCATGGAACTGGCGTTGTTATCGGTGAAACTACTGTCATTGGAAATAATGTTAAAATATATCAAGGTGTAACATTGGGTGCAAAATCAATTTCAAATGCAGAGATGCTAAGAAATGTGAGAAGACATCCTACTATTAAAGATAATGTGATAATTTATAGTGGTGCATCTATTTTAGGTGGAGAAACTGTTATTGGTGAAAATTGTGTAATTGGTTCTAATGTGTTTATCACAAATTCTGTGGAAGCAAATACGACTGTGAAGCCAACAAAAACTGTTATTAATAAATAATAAAAAAACAAATAAAAATTGATTTAAGGGCATATTTTTGACTAATTTTATCAAAATAAGGAGGACAAAATGTTAGAAATAAGAAATTTGGTAAAATCTTATGGAACATCATTTAGAGCAGTAGATAATGTAAATCTTATAGTTAATGATGGGGAAATTTTTGGTTTTATTGGACCTAATGGTGCAGGTAAAACAACTACAATTAAATCTGTTATGGGTTTGTTAAACTTTGACAGTGGTGAAATTTTATTTGATGGAATTGATATTTTAAAATATCCAATGCAAGTAAAGAAAGAAATAGCATATATTCCTGATAATCCTGATATATATGATGCTTTAACAGGTATGCAATTTTTGAATTTTATTGGTGATATCTACGGACTTGATGTTAATAAGAGAAATGAAGATATAAAAAAATACAGTGAAATGTTTGGAATTGATAGTAATCTTGGTGATGTTATTAGTTCTTATTCACATGGTATGAAACAAAAATTATCTTTAATTTCAGCATTTATGCGCCATCCTAGATTATTAATTCTTGATGAACCTTTTGTTGGTCTTGATCCAAAAGCTGCTTTCCAAGTAAAAGAAATCATGAAAAATATGTGCGCAGAAGGATCATCAGTATTCTTCTCAACTCATGTTTTGGAAGTAGCTGAAAAATTATGTGACCGTGTTGGTATTATCAATAAGGGCCAAATTGTTGCTTATGGTAAGATGGAAGATGTTAAAGGTAGTCATTCATTAGAAGAAGTATTCCTAGAAATAGCAGAAGATAAGGAAGCTGAATAAGGTTTAAAAATATGAAACTACTTTTTAAGCTTTTAAAGGTTGATTTGATTAATTCCCTTTCTTTTAGTCAATTTAAAACTACAAAGAAATATAAGGGAAAATCAAAATCACCATTGATAACATCATTAATTACGATGTTAATTAGTTTTGGTATTTATTTTGTGTATATGTATCTCTTTGCACAAGGAGCGCACCAAGCAGGAGATGATAATCTAATACTTATTATTGGTATTGGTTTAGGTGGTTTGATGACCTTACTTATGACATTTGGTAAGGCTCATAGTATTTTATTTAGAGGAAAAGACTTTGAATTCTTAACTTCTATGCCGATTCCAACATCCACAATTGTAGCTAGTAAGATTATTTCATTGTTGATACTTAATTATTTGTATTTCGCAATGCCATTCTTACCTGCTGTTATTTATTATTTTGTGTTTGCTGGTTTCACATTTAAGGTTTTCTTATTTACGCTTGTCTTTTTCTTGTTTGGTCCACTTGTTCCAACAATTCTATGTACAATATTGAGCTTCTTTATGGGAGCATTACTTTCTAAAAGTAAGTTTAAGAATATTTTATCTATCATTTCAATGATTATTGTGTTTGTTGCAATATTCTTTGTAACATTTAATTTTGAAATGAGTATCGCAAATGATGGAGGTACTAATCCATTTATTGAGATATCAAAGGGCTTTGGTGGCTTCTTAAAGAAGGCATATTTCTTATCTGATTTTGCAGATAGGGCTTTAAATGGTAATTTATTATTCCTATTGTTGTATGCATTAGTTGGCGCTTTACCACTTGTGTTATTTGTGTATATAATTGGTAAATTCTTTGTGAGAATTAATTCTAATGGTAATAGTACTTATAAGAATAAGAACTTTAAATTAGAATCTGAAATAAAGAAAACAAGAGGAAGTAAACCAATTTTAGCACTTTTAAAGAAAGAAGCAAAAACATTCTTTGGTACACCAACATATTGTATAAATGTTATTATTGGCCCTATACTTTCATGTATTATGATTGTGGTATTGAGCTTTAGCTTTAATTCAAGTGGAGCTGATACTTTAGGTAGATCAATTATTGCAACTATTTTATGTATTGCATCAATGTTTGCGATGACTATGATTACTTCAACATCAACAAGTATTTCAATGGAAGGAAAGAAGTTCTGGATTTTAAAGACTGCTCCTGTTAGTACAAAACAGGTGTTTATCGCAAAAATTCTAATGTATTTCTTATTATGCTTACCAATGATGATATTTAACGCAATATTTGTATTTGTATATTGGCATTGTAGTATTATTGATATGATTTTCTTTATCATATTACCACTTATTCATATTCCATCTGTTGGTGCATTTGGATTGTGGATTAATACTTGCAAATATCGTCTTGATTGGGTTAATCCTGTACAAGCAGTTAAACAAGGTACAGAAACATTACTTTCAATGTTATTATCATTCTTATTTGATGCTATATTAATTGTACCTACAATTGCGTTTGGTGGTATTTTCTTCCATCCATTGTTTATAACTACAGTTTTAGCAATTTTAATTGCAGTATTTAATTTTAGTATTTTATTCATGAATGGTAAAAAACGTTATGAAAGAATAGAAATATAAAAAATAGCACTTTTATAGTGCTATTTTTTTGACACGCCCCATAAATGAAAAAAGATGCATTATAACATGCATCTTTAACTCATAATGGGGCGTGATACAGGAGTCGAACCTGCGCATAATAGAGCCACAATCTACCGTGTTAACCACTTCACCAATCACGCCATCTTTAAAAAATGGCAGGAGTAATAGGATTCGAACCCATATCGACGGTTTTGGAGACCGCAGCTCTACCGTTGAACTATACTCCTACTATTATGCATTTATTATTATACCAAAAAACAGTTCTAAAAGCAAGAATTATTTTATTTTTTTAATTCCATAAAATATAAATAGATAATCTTTGTAAATTATTTTTATTTATGCTTAAGAAATTAATGTTTTTTTAAATAAAATATGTTATAATAATTTAAAATGTGTGTATTAGGTAAAGAATAATGAGTAAAAAAGATAACAAATGGATTCATAAAAGACATCTTAGATTTAAAAAATTTCTTTATGTATTATTAAAATCTACTACTAAAAATAGATTTGGATATACTTGGGATGATTTTGATGATATCAATAATCGTAATTATCTTATATTATATAATCATGTAACTAATTTTGATCAATTTATGTTGGGATATTCATTCAAAGATGTTCCTATATATTATGTGGCAACAGAAGATTTGTTTTCGATAAGATTTGTGTCACCACTAATTAAATATTTAGTAAATCCAATTCCTTTTAGAAAATCCACAAATGATATTAGAGCTGTAATGAATTGCGTGAAAGTTGCTAAAGAAGGCGGAAGTATCGCAATAGCAGCAGAAGGTAATAGAACATATAGTGGTACTACTGAGTCAATTAAAGCTTCTATCGCAAAGCTTGCGAAAGCTTTAAAGCTTCCTATCGCATTCTTTATTATTGAAGGTGGATATGGAGTTAAACCAAGATGGGCAGATGATGAAAGAACAGGCCATATGCATGGCTGCGTTAAAAAAGTATTAGAATATGAAGATTATAAAGATTTATCTAATGAAGAATTATATGAACTTATAAAAACAAATCTTTATCATGATGACACTTTAATAGAAGATACATATAAAAGCAAGCATCAGGCTGAATATCTAGAGCGTGTTTTATATGTTTGCCCTAAATGTGGATTAAGTAAGTTTTATAGTGAAAAAGATAAATTAAAATGTGTACACTGTGATTTAGAAGTGACATATAATGATAAAGCTAAATTTGAATCAAATGATGAAATATTCAAATTTAAAACTGTGAAAGAATGGTATGATTTTCAAAATGATTTCATCAATAATTTTGATTTAATAAATTATGATAATATCATATATCGTGATAAAGTAAAATTATCAAAGGTAATCGTATATAAGAAAAAACAAAAAATCGCTAAATGTGATTTGATTATGTATAAAGATCGTTATGAATTTGTGTCTAAGAATAAACAAATTGTGTTGAAATTTGATGATGTATATGCTGCATCAGTACTTGGAAAGAATAAATTCAATGTTTATATTGGTGATGATGTGTATCAAATCAAAGCTGATAAAAGATTTAATGCAGTTAAATATGTAAATATTTATTATCGCTATAAAAATATTAAGGAGAATAGCAATGAACAATTTTTGGGACTCTAATGTGTGGACATTATTATTAATAATTGCAGTACTTTTAATAAGCTTATTAGTAGCAAATATTTTAAAGAAGACTATTTCTTTTTTAAATAAATCTTTAATACCAACATCGGTATTGGCAGGTATTATTTTATTGATTATCACTAGTGTTTTTAAAGCAATTACCGGTGTATCTTTATTTGATACCGATTTATTTGGTGGTAATGGTACAGGTGTATTAGAAATCATTACATATCATGGCCTTGGTCTTGGCTTTATTGCGATGACACTTAAAGAATCAAAGAAAAAATTTGATAAACAAAGAACTGCAGAAATATTTAATACTGGTGTAACTACCGTATCAACTTATCTAGTTCAAGCACTTGTTGGATTATTAATTACTATTGGTTTTTCATTCTTGATTAGTGACTTAATTCCAGCTAGTGGTATTATTCTATGTTTCGGTTATGGACAAGGAACTGGACAAGCTTTAAATTATGGTTCTACATATCAAGAATATGGACTTGTTGGTGGTAGAAGCTTTGGTTTAACAATCGCTGCACTTGGATTCTTATCTGCAAGTATTGGTGGTGTTATTTATTTAAACATCTTAAAGAAAAAAGGTAAAATTGTAGTTAATGAAGAAAAAATATATGAAGCAATGAACAACGAAAGAGTTGAAAATGTGGATGAAATACCTACAAATGGTTCAATCGATAAAATGACAGTTCAAGTTGCGTTAATTATTATGGTTTACGCAATCACATATGGACTAATGTATTTATTATCCTTATTATTACCTTCATTTAGAGCAGTACTATTTGGTCTTAATTTCTTATTTGGTGTATTAGTTGCTACATTATTTAAATTATTATTTAATTTGTTTAGAAACAAAGGTATTATCAAGAAAAAATATGTAAATTCATATTTGATGAATCGAATTAGTGGCTTTGCGTTTGACTTAATGATCGTTGCTGGTATTGCGGCTATTCAATTAGATTTTATCACAAATTATTGGTATGTATTATTAATATTAGGTGTAGTTGGTGCTGTTGTAACATTCATTTATGTTAGATTTGTATCAAGAAAATTATTTAATGATTATTGGATTCAACAATTCTTTGCTATGTATGGTATGTTAACTGGTACTGCAAGTACAGGTATGATTCTTCTTAGAGAAGTAGATAATAATTTTGAATCACCAGTATCTGATAATTTAGTATATCAAAATCTACCTGCGATAATCTTTGGATTCCCAATGATGCTAATTGCCGCATTTGCGCCTAAAGATGGAATGAGATCAACATTAATTACACTTGGTATTGTAGTTGGATTTTTAATTGTGTTAAATATCATATTGTTTAGAAGTAAAATATTTAAAAAGAAGAAGGTTGAGGAATAATGGAAGATTTTACTTTTGATTTCCCTAGTTATACAATAGGAAAAGATGCATATAAAAAAGTTGACGAAATATGCTCATTATATGGTAAAAAAGCTATTGTAATTGGTGGAAAAAGAGCTATTTCAAAAGCTAAGCCATATTTAGAAAGAGATTTAAAGAAAATAAGTATTATTAAATATCATGTTTTTCAAGGTGAAGCAAGCTTTGAAGCCTGTGATGAAATTTTAGGATTGAAAGAATTAAGCGAAGCTGATATGATTTTTGGACTTGGCGGTGGAAAAGCCATTGATACCGCTAAAGAGGTACAAATCAAAACAGGAAAGCCTCTATTTACATTTCCAACTATCGCAGCAACATGTGCAGCTAGTACTAAGATAGCTATCACATATTATAAAACTGGTGAAAGTAGAACAACTTTAAAGATGACACGCCCACCAATTCATGTTTTTATTAACACAGAAATAATCACAAATGCACCTAGCGTATATTTTTATGCTGGTATTGGTGATACTTTGGGTAAGCATTATGAGGTTAGTTTCTCGTGTCGTGGAAGAGAACTTGATTATCTTAATTCACTAGCTTTACAACTTGCACCGATGAGTGCTGAACCTTTAATTAAATATGGCTTTAAAGCATATAATGATTTAAAAAATAAGAATAATACCTATGAGGTAAGTCAAATTATCTTAGATATCATTATAAGTACTGGATATGTTTCTATTCTTATTGATCATAAATACAATACAGCTCTTGCTCATGCTATTTATTATGGCTTAACATTACAAGATGTTATTAAAGAAAAGCATTTACATGGAGAAGTAGTTAGTTATGGTGTTTTAGTTCAATTAGTATTAGATCATAAATATAGTGGAGAAATTTCAGAAGAAGAAATTAAAAAGGTTTTTGATTTCAATAAGAGTATTAAACTTCCAACATGTCTTAAAGATTTAGATTTAGAAGGATGCGATTTAAAAGCATCAATCACAAAAGCTAAGAATAATAGTGGATTAGAAGTTGTACCTTATAAGATTAGCGAAGAAATGATTGAAGATGCTATTAATATTTTAGAAAAATATAATAAAGAAGGATGTTTATAAACATCCTTTTTTTGTGAAAATGTTTTTATAGAATATATATTTTTTTAATATATTGACTTTTTAAAAATAAATATATATAATATATTTGTTTAGTATTATTAAACTTAATATTTTATAAAAATAAACTAATTAAACAAAAAGTTTAGAATGAGGTAAATATGGATATTGGAATGAAAATCAAAAGATTAAGAGTTCTATGTCAATTAACACAAGAAGAACTTGCCAACCGCTGTGAATTAACAAAGGGTTATATTTCGCAAATTGAAAATGATTTGACAAGCCCATCTATTGCGACATTAATTGACATACTATCTGCACTAGGAACAAATTTAAAAGACTTCTTTAATGAAGAAATGGAAGAAAAAATTGTATTTAAAGAAAATGATTATATTGAAAAAGATTATGAGAGTCACACCATTAATTGGTTAGTGCCAAATAGTCAAAAAAATGAGATGGAGCCGATACTTGTAGAATTACAAGAGGCATCGAAAACATCGCTTGATATGCCACATGAAGGTCAAGAATTTGGCTATGTGCTTGAAGGTAAAATTAAAATTCATATTGGAACGCGTACATATATTGCATCTAAGGGTGAAACTTTTTATTTTGTGAGTGATAAAAATCACTATATCGAAAATATTAATCAAGGAATATCAAAGATAATTTGGGTATCAAGCCCACCTAATTTTTAAGGAGAAGAAAAATGGCAAAAGAAAATGAAACAATTTTACAATTAATTAATGTAAATAAGGAATTTGATGGAAGTGTGGTTGTTGACAATTTCAACTTAGATGTTAAAAAAGGAGAATTTGTAACCTTCCTTGGACCATCTGGTTGTGGTAAAACAACAACACTTAGAATGATTGCTGGTTTAGAAATGCCAACTAGTGGCCAAATCCTATTGAATGGAAAAGATATTGCGCAACTTCCACCTCATAAAAGACCACTTAACACTGTTTTTCAAAGATATGCATTATTCCCTCATTTAGATGTATATGATAATATTGCGTTTGGATTAAAATTAAAGAGAATTCCATATGAATATACTGATAAGAATGGAAATAAAAAAGAAAAATTAAGAAAATACACAAGAGAAGAAATAGATGCTAAAATCTCAAAAGCTTTAAAAATTGTGGATCTTGAAGGTTTTGAAATGCGAGATGTTGCAACTCTTTCTGGTGGACAGCAACAAAGAGTCGCAATTGCACGTGCTATTGTAAACGAACCAGAAATCTTACTTCTTGATGAACCATTAGGTGCACTTGATTTAAAAATGAGAAAAGAAATGCAACTTGAACTTAAGGAAATGCATAAGAAATTAGGTATTACTTTTATTTATGTAACACATGACCAAGAAGAAGCATTAACTATGAGTGATAGAATTGTGGTAATTGAAGATGGCATTATCCAACAAATTGGCACACCAATGGACATTTATAATGAACCTTCAAATGCCTTTGTAGCTGACTTTATTGGTGAATCTAATATTTATGTTGGCACAATGATTGATAAATTAAAAGTGCATTTCTTAGGCGCAAATTGGGATTGTATCGATGATTTCCCATTAAATGAAAAAGTTGATGTTGTCGTTAGACCAGAAGATATTATCATTAAAAAGCCTAATGAAGGAAAAGTAAAAGCTAAAATTGTGAATAAGATATTCAAGGGTATTCATTTCCAATTTACAGCTATGGTTGGCAATAATGAAGTATTAATTCAATCTACTGTAGATCATCCTGTTGGAGAAGAAATATCTTTATCAATTGATCCTGATTTAATCCAAATCATGCATCGTGAATATACTACAAACATTTATAATGATGCTTACATTGATAAGAACAACAATGTAGTATTTGCTGGTGCAACATGGGAAGTTGATGTTTGCCAACTTGTAGAAGGTAGTAGCTTAGATGAAAAGGGTTATTTAATTACTAAAGAAGGTAAAAAATATGATTTAAGTGATCTTGATGTTATTGCTACTGTAGAAATGAAGGATATTGATATATCTGATAATTTAGAAGAAGGTAATATTACTGGTAAGATTATTCAAATGGTTTGGATTGGTGACCATTATCAACTTGTAGTAAGAACTGAAGATGAAGAAGATTTTGTGCTTGAAACTGAATACACTTGGAATGAATTAGATACAGTTAGTGTAATTATTAAAAAAGAAAATATTAAACTTAAATTAAAGGCGGATTTAGCAGATTATGAAATTTAAGAGAAAATATTTATCGATTCCATATGTATTGTTTATGGTCTTGTTTGTTGTAGTACCAATATTATTTATTGTTTACTATGCATTTACAAACAAGGGTGGTCAATTCTCATTTACTAATTTTGTGAAATTCTTTTCAGATTCCACAAATGTGAATGTTTTGTTAATTTCATTTGTGTATGCAATATTAAACACAATTATTTGTTTGCTGATTGGTTATCCTATCGCAATGATTCTTGCTAACAAGAAATATAATAAGAGCTATGTTGTTGTATTATTATTTATTATGCCAATGTGGATTAACTTTATTATTCGTACTAGTGCTACACGTGATGTATTGAATTGGATTGGCCTTTCAACTGGTGCTAATTCAGGTATTACAACAATGATTGGTTTAGTTTATAACTACCTTCCATTTGTGATTTTACCGCTTTATTCTACAATGTTGAAGATGGATAAGTCACAAATAGAGGCTAGCCACGATTTAGGTGCAAATTCATTCCAAACATTCTTTAAGGTAATTATTCCAATGACAATGCCTGGAATTGTGTCTGCAGCTACTATGGTATTTATGCCTACTTTATCATCATATGTAATTTCTGATATTTTATCTGAATATAATGTTGTATTATTTGGTTCATATATTGATTTATATTTCAATCAATCTGATTGGAACTTCGGTTCATTTATGGCATTAATTATGTTGATGCTAATTGGAATTAGTGTATTCTTAACAAGAAAATTCTCTAAGGATGAGACTGGAGGTAGAACATCATTATGGTAAAAAATGAAAAATTAAAAGTTGTTTTAGCTCGTGTTGTTTTATTCTTTGTTTTATTCTTAATGTACTTACCTATTCTTGTTTTGATTGTATTCTCATTCACTAAATCTACTGAATTAGGTACTTGGACTGGTTTTTCACTTCAATTATATAAAGATTTATTTGAGAATAAGTCATTAATGAGAGCTATTGGTAATACATTGTTGATTGCTTTAGTATCGGCACTTGTATCTACAATCTTAGGTACATTAGGTGCTGTTGGAACATTTTATACTAAAAAAAGAGCAAAAAAATCAATTGAAACAATGACACAACTTCCTGTAGTTAATGCAGAAATTGTCATGGCATTATCACTTGCTGTTTTATTTAAAGCAGTAAATGCTAGCTATACATTTTTGACTTTGCTTGTTGGTCATGTTGTTTTGACTGTTGCTTTTGTATATTTGAATGTTAAACCAAGACTTGTAAAGATGGATTCAAGCATATATGAGGCTGCACTTGATTTGGGTGCAACTCCTCGTGTTGCTCTATTTAAGATAATTCTGCCTGAGATTTTACCTGGAATTTTCTCTGGTTTCTTAATTTCTATTACATTGTCACTTGATGATTTCGTAATTACTCAATATTTAAAAGAACCTTCTTTTGAAACAATCTCTACATATATTCAAAAGATTGTTGTAAAACACCCAATTCCTGCTGAGGTTAGAGCTTTAACTACTTTATTATTCTTAGTAGTGCTTGGAATGGTAATTGCGATTACTATTTATAATAATAAAAAAGCCAATAAACAATTGAGTGCAATGAACGCTAAAATGAGAGGAGTAATAAAATAATGAAGAAATTATTTAGTATTTTATTATTTGTGTTTGCAGTTTTAGTTGTATGTAGTATGAAATTAAATGTGAAAGCAGATGAAAACTTCTCTGGAAGAACTCTTACTATCTATAATGTAGAGGATTATATTTCTAATGGTGAAGATGGATATGTAGATATTATTGCTGACTTTGAAGAATTGTATGGTTGTAAGGTCAATTATTATACATATGACACAAATGAAACTATGTACAATCAATTTAATCTTCAAAAAGAAGGCACTTATGATTTAGTTTGTTCATCTGAATATATGCTACAAAAGATGATTAAAGAAGAATTAGTTGTTCCTCTTGAAAATGTGGCTGCTAATATTCCTAATTATGATAAATATGCAGCTAAAGTATTAAGAGAAAAATTTAAATCAATGGAAGTTAAATATAAAGGAAGTACTGTTAATCTTGACCAATTTGTAGTTGGATATATGTGGGGTACAGTTGGTATTATTTATGATCCATATTGTTCAGATACAATTCAAGAAGATGTTAAAAGCTGGGATGTTTTTTGGAACCCTACTTATAAAGACTTAATTTCTATTAAGAATTCTTTACGTGATGCTTTTATTCCTGGCCTTTTCCATTATTATTCACAAGATGCTAAATTCCAAGCATTAATGAGTGCTTATCAAGAAGACCCAAGTGATGAAAATTGTAAAGCATATAATGCATATTTACAAGATTTGTTTGACTTTAAATTAGATGGTAGTAAAGAATCAGAAGCAGAAAATATGGAAAAGATTGCTCATGTAAAAGATGAGTTGACTTCTATGAAGAAAAACATCTTCGGTTTTGAAGTGGATTCAGGTAAAAATGATATTATTACTGGTAAGATTAAACTTAATTTAGCTTATTCTGGTGATGCAGTATTTTCTATTGATACTGCTAGAGATGAGGCTGATAAATATTTAGAATTCTATATCCCTGAAGATGGAAGTAATAACTGGTATGATGGATGGGTAATACCTAAAGGTGCTAAAAATGTAGATTTAGCTTATAAGTTTTTAGATTACTTATCAGATCCTGCTAATGCTGCTGATAATATGGATTATATTGGCTATACTCCTTATATTGTTGGTGATGAATTGTTTACACTAACTGGTAAGTGGTATGGTGCTTGCGATTATGATGTTAATGCTGAATATCTAGTTGAAGAAGAAGCATACATTATTTATAACGATGAATTGTTCTCAATTATAAAAGATAAGCCTGCTGATCTTGCAATCTATCCAGATAATACTGAGTATTTTGAATCATGCGAATATGATAGTGAAGCAGAATACACATGTGGTGATATGGTTTCAAATGCTGGCAAGTTCTATAATTATATCGCAGATGAGGATGGAAATGGCGACTTAAATGATGAAGAAAAGTTTGAACTTATTGAAGGTTATGATTTATCATTCTTATTTGAAGGTAGTTTGACTGAAGGAAGAAGAGCTATTATTTATGCATACGACGGCAGTCAAAACGAACTAGAGACGCAATATCCAAATGAACAAATTCTAGCGCGCTGTGCCATTATGAATGATTTTGGAATTTATAATGATGATGTTGTTATTATGTGGAGTCAAGTAAAAGCATCTACAAATATGACACCTGTTTATATTTTCTTGTCAGTAACAGTCGTATTATTAGCAATTGGTTTGACAGCATACGTTGTTAGAAAAAAGATTGTAACTAATTATAAAAAGAAATTGGTTAAATATTAAAAGGAAAGAAAGAACAATCAAAAATTGTTCTTTCTTTTAAAAATCTCTTGATTTTTAGGACAAAAAGGAGTATAATATCTAATGTTATTGTAGCAATGGCTACAATTTCGCCAAACAGACGCGCGCGGGTGTGGCGAAATTGGCAGACGCGCTAGACTTAGGATCTAGTTCTTTTGAGTGCAGGTTCGATTCCTGTCACCCGCACCAAATATAGACAGTAATTGTGATACGAGAAATCTATCACAATTTTTGCATTTTATGGGCTATTTAAGCCATTTTTCTTTATTTTCTTGCTAGAAATAAGAGGAATTGGTGAGTTGTTTAGTTTAATAACTCCTATAGTGTGCTTAGGTGGTTGCATTATGTTTTAATGGGTTGCATCACATTTTTAGGTGGTTACAATTTAACTCTGGGTGGTTGCATTTTAATAGTATACTTAATATGAATTTTTTTAAAAAAAGATTCCTATTTGTATATAATGCTATTGTATCATTTCAAAATATGATATAATTAAATAAATAAATGAAACTTTTTTATAGAATTAATTGTTTTATTTATAGAAAGAGATTATGCTTATGAAGAAAAAACTTATTATTGCAGTATGTTCAATATTATTTTGTATTATACTACTAGTTTTTGTAGTTTTAATTGAATCGTTAAAAACCATTGAAATAAGAGATATTAATCTTACATATAATAGAGATAATTATTTGAAGACAAAATCATATAAAGGTGAATTATTAGTTTTTCCAAGAACTATCGATAATATTGCTGCCATAAATGATTATTACTACATAGATTATCAATCT
>JAEEHM010000123.1 GCA_016280895.1 Bacillota bacterium | reverse complement strand
ATTTTCTTTAGTTCGTACTTTAATAGGTAATAAGCAAGCTATTAAAGCCTATCCTCTTAATCTCGATAAATAAGCCAAGGCACTCTTACTTATCAACCCACAGTATCTGAAATCCGACAAGGTCGCCCTGAGAGACGGCTACCTATTGGATGCTTTCATTAAGCAGCGAAAGCTAAGTTTTGTTTGTTTCCGGTTATTTTAAACCTCGGTGTTTTAACGTGCACAACCACGACATGCTTACATTACTTCATACAACCTGTCGAAACCAAATTCTAGCCCAGTTGTATATTTATTATAACATTTATTTCTTAAAAATACAATAAATAAAGATGCCAATTTATTTTGGCATCCTTATTTTATAATACCTTACTTAAAAATTCTTGTAATCTATTGGATTTAGGATTATTAAATAATTCATTTGGGTTTCCCTCTTCTTCTATAACACCATTATCAATAAATATAACACGATCAGATACTTCCTTCGCAAAAGCCATTTCGTGCGTTACTATAACAACTGTCATACCTGTTTTTGCAACTTGTTTAATAACATCTAATACTTCTTTTACCATTTCTGGATCAAGTGCAGAAGTTGGTTCATCAAATAACATAACATCTGGCTTCATCGCTAATGCTCTCACAATTGCAAGTCTTTGTTTTTGCCCACCAGATAGTTTTTTAGGGAATTCATTTGCTTTATCAGAAAGACCAACTTTTGCTAACAATTCTAAAGCTTCCTTTTTAGCTTCTTCTTTATCCATTTTTAAGGTTTGAATTGGCGATAAGGTAATGTTATCTAAAACTGACATATTAGGAAAGATATTGAAATGTTGGAAAACCATTCCGATTTTCTTACGATATTCATTTAATTCCTTATTCAAGTTCTTCTTGATAATCTTATCTTTCTTCTTTTCTTCTTTGATTTTACTTGATAAGTCTAAATATTCCTTACTTTCTTTATCTAATGTTTTTAATTCATCTTCCATTTCTTTCACATTAGATGCAAACATTGTTTTTCCATCATAAGTAATAGAACCACTACTTGGCATTTCAAGGAAATTCAAGCACCTAATCAAGGTAGACTTACCAGAACCCGATGCACCAATAATACTAATAACTTCACTTTTGTGGATATCTAAATCGATTCCTTTTAATACTTCAAGTTTATTAAAATTCTTCTTTAGATTCTTAATACTTATTAAAACTTCATTATTATTCATGAGATTCCAACCTCTTTTCCACAAGTCTAACTACCTTTGACAATGAGAAAGTTACAATAAAATAAATAAACGCAATTATAAAGTAAGGTTCAAGATTAATATATGTTGCTGCAGTAATTTGACGTTTAACGCTCATTAATTCACCTATACCAGCATCTATTTGACTAGCAAGTGATGTTTCCTTAATAACCATAATTAATTCATTACCAATTGATGGCAACACATTTTTTATAGCCTGAGGAATTATAACCTTAAACATTGCTTTATTATAAGATAAGCCAAGTGCTCTAGCAGCTTCCATTTGTCCCTTATCAACAGCTTGAATACCAGATCTATAAATCTCTGCCATATAGGCACTGCTGTTGATAAACAAGGCTAAAATACATGCAATAATCTCAGTATTAAAAGCACCTAAAGATATTCTTGGAACTAATGCATACACAATAAGTAACAACAATAGTGAAGGAACTCCCCTTATTACTTCAACATATGCACTAGCTACAAAACTAATTGGTTTAATCTTAGATATTCTCATCAAACATACTAATGCGCCAACTATTAAAGATAAAAATACCGAAATAATTGAAAACAATAATGTTTTTAATAAACCACTTAAGAAGAATTGATAATAATCTCTAAATACAGTAAAGATATTGTATTTATAAGTAGGATAAACTAAAATATCTTTATCAACATTTTCAATACTATCGCTCCATGATTTAAAATCAAAACCAGTCTTTTTAGGAGCATTGATACCTTTAGCATCTTCTCCTTTTTTCACAATCTCAATTTTAAATATATCTTTTAATACTGAAGAATTCACATATGTAATACTTACTTCATCATTTGCTTTAAAATAAGCATAATAAGTAATATCATTATTAACCTTGAAATATGTAGTTTTTGCTTCTGTTTTAAGTTCGATATAATCTCCCTTACTTGTATACCATCCTAAGAATTCTACATCATCATCACATTTTGCATTAACAATAGCATATTCACCAATATTGAAGGTATATTCTAATATTCCTTCACTAAAGTAATTTCTACCATCATTATCTTTATCATATTGACCAAGTAATACACTACCTGATCCCTCATATATAATTTTTACAGTGGCCTTTGATTCTTCTTGTGCCTGCACTTTCTTTGTATTTACAAAGAATGCACAAAACGCAAATATCAATAAGATAAAAATATTCAATTTTATTTTTGTACATGGCCTCTGTAAATACTTAAAAAATGCCTGTATCTTTTTCACAATTAATCTAAGTCTCCTGATTCTTCATTAGGATTTTCTTCAGCAGCTTTATCACCTAACGCAATAAATAATGCTTGTGCTTCATCAACCCATTTTTCATATTGAGTTTTGCCATCAGCTCCTGCCTTAGCAACACTTTCTTCAATGATTGGATTAATAGCATCGATTAAGCTCTTAGCCTTTGGAGATGCAACAGCATATGAACCTGTATCTTCATAATCAAATGTAGCAGCAACAACGATATCTTCATTAGTAGCCATCCAGCTTTGTGCAACATTAGATGCAATAGCAATTGAATCATATGTTCCATTCTTAAGCATAGTAAGTGCATTGTCTAAATCAGTAATTTCAATTAAACTTGCATTTGGAAGTTGAGTCTTAACTAAACCAACCTGTAAAGCACCATTTTGAGCAGCAATCTTATTTTCTTTCACATTTAATGTTTCAAGAGAATTATATTTACTACTATTTTCTTTTAATGTAACAACAATTTGTCCACCATCACCATCACCATAATAACATGATGAGAATAAATATGCAGCTCTATCTTCTGTATAACTTAAACCAGCAATTGCAAGATCAGCTTTTCCAGAATCTAGTGCAGTAAGTAGCGCATTAAAATCCATTGCTTTTATTTCTAATGTTAGACCTAATTTATTAGCTAAAAACTTTGCAAGAGAAATGTCTGAACCAACAAACTTATCTTGACCAGTTTTTGTTAAATCAATAAATTCATATGGAGCATAATCAGAAGATGTAACAACAATTAATTTTCCCTCTTCTACTAATGTAATATTATTATCATCACCTTTTTTACAGGCAGCTAAACTAAAAATACAAACTAAAACTAATAATAAACTAATAATTTTTTTCATAATATACCTCCTATTTTATTTTTTTATTATTTTTAAACTATAAAAAGAAATAGGGTCTCCGGATTTTAGTTTTCATATTTTACCTCCTATATAAAGAAAAAGCAGCATTATTGCTGCTTTAATTACTTGTAAAATATGGATATATGAAAAAACTTATAGGTAATAAAAAAATCCTCTACCTAAATATTTATTCATACGTCATATTTTACACACGTATCAATAAATATTTAAACAAGGAAATATTTTTTGATACTATGCTCAAAGAGAAAGGTTTCTCTTATCTTGTGAATTAAAGCAAGTAATAAAAAATAGCCAAGTTGTTGGCTATCATTAAAATAAATATGCTCAAAAGAAATATAATATTTCTTTATCTTGGATTTAAATTAACAATAACAACTTAACGTTTATTAACTTGTACCATCATTATACTCTTTATATATATCCATGTCAACAAAAAAATTAAAGTAAACGTTTTTCAAAAAAATGTATTTTAAAAAATCAATAAAAGTTGTATAATATTCACGAAGGAGATTATTTATGATCAAGCAAGCTTTTGATAATAATCAATACATTAAAATTCAATCAGAACATATCTTAGAAAGAATCAAACAATTTGACAACAAACTATATCTTGAATTTGGGGGAAAGATGTTTGATGATTACCATGCTTCTCGTGTCTTACCTGGCTTTATGCCTGATAGTAAGATTCAGATGCTTAAAGAAATTAAGAACAAAATCGAGTTTGTAATTGTTGCCAATGCGAATGATATTCAAAAAAATAAGGTTAGAAATGATATTGGTATCACTTACGAAAGCGAAGTTTTGCGTCTAATTTCCACATTTAAATCTTTTGGTTTAAAAACAGGAAGTGTTGTAATATCATTTTATGAGAATCAACCAAATGCTGATTCATTTATTACAAGACTTTCTAATATGGGCTATCGTGTTTATAAACACTATAAAATCGATGGTTATCCAGTAGATGTTGATAATATCTTAAGTGACAATGGTTTTGGAAAGAATGATTATATTGAAACAACAAAACCTTTAGTTGTTGTTACTGCACCAGGTCCAGGTAGTGGTAAAATGGCTACTTGCTTATCACAACTGTATAATGAATATAAACATGGAGTAAAAGCAGGATATGCTAAATATGAAACATTCCCTATTTGGAATATCCCTCTTAAGCATCCTGTTAATTTAGCATACGAAGCAGCAACAGCTGATTTAAATGATGTCAATATGATTGACCCATATCATTTAGAAGCATATGGAGAATTAACTGTTAACTACAATCGTGATATCGAAGTATTCCCAGTATTAAAGACTATCTTTGAACGTATTTATGGTTCTTCACCATATCAATCACCAACTGATATGGGAGTTAATATGGTTGGAAATTGTATTATCGATAACGATGCTGCAATAGAAGCTAGTAAAGCAGAAATCATTAGACGTTATTTAGATGCAATAGTAAAAGTAAAATTAGGTAAGTTCAAATCAACAGCAGTTGATAAGATTAAGGTAATCATGAATCAACTTGAACTTTCTGTTGATATGCGTCCATGTGTTAAAGCAGCTATGGATAAGATGGAAAAAACAGGTAGAAAAGCCTGTGCAATTGAGCTTCATGATGCATCTATTGTAACCGGAAAAGAAACAACATTACTTTCTGCTCCTGCTGCATGTTTAATCAATGCGCTAAAGGCTATTGCTGGTATTGCTCATAAAATGCCACTACTACCACCAGCTATTCTAAATCCAATTATTGATTTAAAACAACAAGCATTTAAATTTGATCAAGCAAGATTACATATTGATGATGTATTATTAGTACTTGCAGTTGCATCTACTACAAACCCTCTTGCTGCTGCAGCTCTTGAACAAATTCCAACATTATATGGAGCACAAATGCATTCAACTCATATTATGGATTATGATGATGAACATCCTCTAAAGGAATTACATTTAGATATTACATCTAATCCAGAAATGGAAATAAAATAAAAAGGCAATCATTGCCTTTTTTATTTTATATAGAAAAATATTTTCAAATAAAAATAAATATGGTAAAATATTATCTGTGAGGTATTATTATGAAAATGAAAGTAAGACATATAATCCTAATATGCATTCTATCAATCTTAATGGTAGTATTTGGTTTTGTCGGTGGATGCTTTATTAGTGGAAAATGTAATTATAAATATAAAAACACAAATGAATATTTAAATAAATGGATGTCTTTAATAAAGGATGATACTAAATTAAACAACATTATCATTCCTGGAAGTCACGATAGTGGCTCATACAAGATGTTATATATGGGAGAAACCCAAAAATTTGATATATCAAAACAACTCCAATTAGGTGCTAGATATTTTGATATTCGTATCACTAATGATAATGGCACATATCGAATCTTCCACGATATTATCAAAGGCGTTGAGGCTGAACCTATATTTGGATATTTTAGAGACTTCTTAAATGAAAATCCAAGTGAAGCACTAATCCTTGATTTCCAACATTTCGAAAATGATTCTGAAGAAAAAGTATTAGAATTTATAAATACTTATCTTTCTGATAAAGTATTAAAAAATAATACAGCCTTATCAGATCTTGCTTTTATTGACGGACTTACACTTGCTGATGTAAGAGGTAAATGTATTATTCTATTCCGTAAATCAGTAGGATACAACGATTTAGATTATGTCTTTTCTAGAAACAATGATGCCTGTATATTAAGTGATACTTGTTTAAATTCTAATTATGTTAAAGAATATAATATAAAAGGATCTGTTGTATATTTAAATGATTACATTCAAAAATATATTGATAATATCAAAGAAAAAATCAATGATGAAGGCTATAAAGGTCTATTCGTTTTACAAGCACAATTAACTGATGCTAAAAAAATCTTTGGACCATGGTCTCGAGAAAAAAATCATGATGCTAATATGCAATCATGGATTTCCGCATTAAATAATCATCCTGATTTTGCATACATCAATATCATCATGAGAGATTTCTTAAATCAAGAAAAATGTGAAAATATCATTAGAATGAATTATTATAAATACATTGTTAAAGATGAATATGATGAATTATATATGAACACATTCAAAGTTGCATAAAAAAATACTACTTTTAAAGTAGTATTTTTTATATTACCAAGGTAGTCTCATATAATTTAGCGTAATAATTACCAGCTTCTACTAATTCTTTATGAGTACCACGTTCTCTTATACCAGTCTCGTCTAACACAATAATTTCGTCAGCGTTTTTAACAGTTGATAAACGATGCGCAATTGTGATAGTAGTACGACCTTTAGATAATTCATCTAAGGATTCTTGAATCAAATTTTCAGTGATATTATCTAATGAACTTGTTGCCTCATCTAATATTAAAATCTTCGGATTCTTCAAAAACAATCTCGCAATCGCAATTCTTTGTTTTTGCCCACCAGAAAGTTTAATACCCCTTTCACCAACAATAGTATCATAGCCCTTATCTAATTTAGAAATAAAATCATGGATACGGGCTTTTTTTGCAGCTTCAATTAATTCTTCATCACTGGCATCTAATCTTCCATATAAAATATTTTCTTTTATAGTACCATAGAAAATAAAAACATCTTGTTGAACTTCACCAATGGCTTTTCTAAGTGAACTGATATCATAATCCTTTACATTAATTCCATCGATTAATATTTCACCGCTGTTACAATCATAAAATCTAGGAACAAGCTTTGAAATTGTTGATTTACCGACACCAGTTTCACCAACTAAGGCTACCTTCTTACCATGTTCTATTTTTAAATTGAAATTAGTAAGTACTCTTGTATCTTCTTTTTCTTCATATTGAAAATCAACATTTTTAAATTCAATATCACCTAAGAAATCATCTTTATAAATTGGATTGTCATTGTTCACAATTTTAGGTTCAACCTTAAATACTTCATATACCTTTTCAAAACCACTAAAGCCTTGTTCAATCTGTTCAATAGAATTTACTAGTCTTGATATTGGCTTAATCAAATAATTGATATATAAGAAATATGTAATCAAATCAATAGCATCAATTGTGCCTCGATCAATAAAGATACAACCAAAGACTAAAAGGGCTAAATTAGTAAGATTCATAAAGAAATCATTACCAGTAGAAAAGATTCCAAGGCCTTTAAATGTTTCACACCTTGCCAGCTTATACAAATCATTATAATGCATGAATCTTTTTACTTCTTCGTCTTGATTATCAAAAGCCTTAGTAAGTCTAATACCACTTATTGAAGACTCTATTTTACTTGCAAGCTCTCCTTGTTGTTTTCTTTGATGTTTAAAGCCTCTACTTAATAACCTACGTGCAAATATTGAGAAACAAATCATTAAAATCAAGAATCCAAATACGATTAATGTTAAATAAAGATTAATGTTAATTAGGATTACAAAGCTACCAATCAGCATCAAGGTTGATATAACTAAATCTTCAGGAGCATGGTGACTCATTTCACTAACATCAAATAAGTGAGATGTTAAATTAGTCATTAAATCACCAGTCTTTTTATCATCAAAATATTGATAATCCATACTTTGGAACTTCTTAAACAAATCAAGTCTAATATCAGATTCTAATCTAATACCCATCATATGGCCATAATAGCCAATATAAAAGCCACACGCAAACTTGATAATAAACAAGCTTAGTAGTACTGCACCAATTTTTAATATAACTGTAGTATTTCCAATATATTCTTTTAATGCTGTATTTGTTAGATATGGAAAGATTAAATCAACAACAGATACAATTAAAGCACAGAACATATCGCTAAAGAATAAAAATAGATGTGGTTTGTAGTAAGAAATAAATTTTTTAAACATCCTAATAGCGCTCCATTTTTTTATTAAGTTCTTTTTCTTTCAAAGCATCACGCTTATCATAATTCTTCTTACCCTTACAAACAGCAATTGTTAATTTAGCCTTACCTCTTTTTAGATATAATTCTAAAGGCACAATTGTGATTGATTCTAATTTAACTCTTGTTTCTAATTTAATAATTTCTTTTTTATGAGCAAGTAATATTCTATCTCTTATTTCATCATGATTAAAGATATTACCTTGCTTATATGGAGATATATGCATGTTAATAATCTTTAATGTGCCATTTTTAGCTTCAACATAACTATCATTAATTGAGACCTTATTATCCCTAATACTTTTAATTTCTGTACCAGTCAACACAAGTCCAACCTCTAATGATTCTAAAATGAAATAATCATGACTTGCTTTTTTATTTCTTGCCATTACCTTAATTTCATCTTTTACTTTCATGCTTATCTCCTTTCTTATATTATTAATATCTTTTTTTCTTATTTAATTTTACCATATACGTTTCTTTTTTGAAACTATTTTGCTTTAAATCATTATGCTTTTTTACAACAATAAAATCTATTTCTTTTTCTAATTTACTCGCATTTACGCATTTAACATGAACCTTGTCACCAATTCGATATGTGTGTTTATATCTAAGGCCATTCAATGTTTTATTGGCATCATTATAAATATAACGATCATCTCTTAAATCTCTAATGTGAACAAGCCCTTCAATTGTGTTATCTAAGGCTACAAAGAAACCAAAATTTAATACTGATGTAATAACACCATCAAATTCTTCGCCAATCTTAGTTTCCATAAATTCAGCTTTTTTCATATCAATAAGTTCAAATTCACACATATTCGTATTAACTTCACATTTAGATATGATACTAGATACCTCATCTATCATTGTTTTTAAATTAATATCTACTTTATCATCATAAGTGCTAAAGAAATTAACTGAATCAAAAATGTATTTTCTAATTAAACGATGGACAAGTAAATCACTATATCTTCTAATTGGTGATGTGAAATGAGTGTAACACTTACTTGCAAGTCCAAAGTGGCCAATATTTTCTCTTTGATATTTTGCTTTGGCCATCATTCTAAGTAGCATATTTGAAACACTTGCATCCTTTTTACCAACTTTATTTAATAGCTCTTGTAATACCTGTGGGCTCAATGTTTTAGAACGCATATTAAGCTTATATTTAGTGCCTTTAAGTAAATTCTTTAATGATTCTATCTTTAAAGCACTTGGTTCATCATGCACACGATAAATAAATGGTAAATCCAAATTTGTGATTGTTTCAGCAACTACTTCATTTGCACATATCATAAAATCTTCGATTAGCTTTTCAGCATCAAATCTTTCTTTTAGCACAACATCTAATATTTTACCATCATTATCATCAATTATAAATTTAGCCTCAGGAATATCAAAATCTAAAGCTCCTCTTAAATTTCTTTTAGCTCTTAAGATATAGCTTAAGTCCTTCATATCCTGTACCATATCTAAAATATCTTGATATTTTGATACAATATCCATTCTTTCAAAATGATCTTTATCACTTGATTTCAGATAATCAATCAAGATATTCACATTATCATATGTCATTCGATGCTTTGAATTAATGATTGCTTCTTTTAATTCACTTTCTTTCACATTACCTTTGCTGTCGATTATACATTCAAGCGCAATTACATATTTATCTTCTTTCTCATTTAAGCTACATAAGTCATTACACAATTTTTCAGGTAGCATTGGAATTACTTTATTTAATAAATAAACACTATTTCCTTTTTTTAATGCTTGCTTAGAAAGTTCTGTATCTTCACCTACAAAATAACTTACATCAGCAATATATACACCTAAGAAATAATTATTATTATCTAATTTTTTTACCGATACAGCATCATCTAAGTCTTTAGCATCAGCACCATCGATTGTGATGATATCACGATTTATGAATTCTCTTCTTTGATGTTCTTTTTCAAATTCATTTAAATATCTTTTATTTACATCATTTACTTCATTAATCACTTCATCAGAAAATGTATCAATTAAATCATATTTATAGAT
>JAEEHM010000122.1 GCA_016280895.1 Bacillota bacterium | reverse complement strand
TTTGCGTTGAAATAATTTTCAACGATATAAGCATCCATTGCTCTTTCCATTCTTTGTTTTAAGCCACGATAACGAATTGAATTATTAATTGTTGGATCATATATACCACTCTTATGAATGATATACGCATTAGTGAATACATCTAAATAATAGTGAGTAAGATAGCCACATAAATATGCATACAAGTCTTTATTCATCTTACATTGATTTGCAAGAGAAATTAAGAATGCTTTGATATTCTTTGTGTGCATCATGTCATATAATTCATGATTGTATGTACGATTCTTCTTGCTGTATAAGCCTCGATATAAAAATACATCAGGGACATTAGCTGCAAATTCATACAAATTTTGATTATTGATTACATCTTTTAATTCATCACTTAAAGATCCATATACGATCTTCGCAAAGTGATTATGCATAATAATACCTGGCATGCTTCCTCCTTTTTTCTATTTTATTATAATAATATTTTTATTATTTTACAAGTTTTTTCACCAATTTGGATAATCAAATATCTCAATTTCTTGTTTTAAGAAAGGATGATAGAACTTTAAATAATAAGCATGTAAATACAATCTATCACTTTTTTTACCATCGTATAATACATCTCCAATAATTGGATGGCCTAAATATGATAAATGTACTCTAATCTGATGACATCTTCCTGTTAATAATTCTAATTCAACTAAACTATAATCATCATTTTCTTCAATTACTTGATATTTTGTTTTAGCAACCTGACCATCATTTGATACATATCTTTTAATTGAAGGTGCTTCTTCTCTTTTGATATTTAAATCAATTAAGCCACTACTACTTTCAAATTTATTACTTACCTTCGCTAAGTATTTTTTCACAATATCATATTTTGTTAATTCAAAAGCACAAATATTGCTTTTAGCAACCAATACTATTCCACTTGTCGCATAATCTAACCTGTTAACAAGGTGAATATTTGAATTGATATTGTTTTTAATAAAATAAGCTTTTAAGATACTTAATAAATTATCTTTCAGGTGGCGTCTAGATGGTTGTGATGAAATATTATTATCCTTAGACACAATAATTAAATATTCATCTTCGTATAAAATATTCAATTTTTCTAAATCATCAAAATTAGCATGATATTCATCATTTAATTCTTCTGCAAAATCAAGTTCTAAAACATCACCAATTTTTAAATTATAATAATTTTTTTCCTTATTTCCATTAACTTTTATGTTATCAAGTCTTCTTACCTGTTTTCTTAAATGATGACTTAGACCAACATATTCTAAATATTCTTTTACTTGAACTTCTTTATCTACAATATATTTTAGTTTCATTTTTGCATGTAAAAGTTCTTTCTAATAAATTCGCCTTGTGGCATATCCTTATCAATGATAGCCTTAATTACTGGTGATGGATCATATTTAAATGTGTAAAGTTCATATTTAATATCATCACCAATCTCTAAAATAGCATATCTTCCTTCATCCTTTGTTGGCACAGGACAGCCAAGTGAGCCCACACATACATATTCACTTTTTCCCTTAACTACTGATCTTACATGTTCATGGCCAAAGAAATACATATCATAGCCAGGTGTCAGTTTAAAAATATCTTCCATATCAGCCTCATTTGGGCTATGAATAATTGGCATAAAGCGCATCTCTTGTAAATCACGATAGCCATAATGGATAAATAATAATTTTTTATTATTGTATGTTCTTTCAATCATTAAAGGAATTGTTGATAAGAAGGATCCATTAACTTTGCTGATAGTGGATTTTACCCAGTCTTGATGGACTTGTTCTGTACAAGAGCCAGGATTGTTGAAACCATAAAGGAAATAACGATCATGATTACCTAAAACACAAGATATATTTTTCTCATTTCTAATGATATCTAAGACCTCATTAGAATTAGGACCAATTCCAATTAAGTCCCCTAAGCAAATTATTTCATCTACTTTTCCTTTTAAAATATCTAAGACCTTCTTTAATGCTGCATCATTACCATGAATATCAGTAATTAAGCCAATTCTATGTTTATTCATCGATATCAACCTCATCAACTATTATATCACTATCTTCTATTTCATAATTCATGAAGGCCATTAACACAATCATTACAACCATATAGATGATGTAATAATAGCTAATATCCATTAAACCATAAAAACCACTTGTCAGTAATCCTAACAAACAAAGTACTTTTTTCGCATTAGGTTTTTTAAGTAGTGCATAATATTTTGTGTATAAATGATAAAGCATGCATAAAATACCAAATATTCCACTGATGTACAAACAATGTATGAATGTATTATGTGCCCAAAAATAACCATTTACAGCTAAGCTTTCTGGATTCACTGAATATAAATCTGCACTTTGAGTTGACATTAAGCCCTTACCAAATAATAAATGGTCTTTTGATGCTTCTAACATCTTTTTGTAAATATCTTTTCTTCCATTCAGTGTATCCATATTGAAATGTAACACATTTGACCAAACAGCATTATATAGTTCAATATCGACAGCATGTAAAACTACAAAGAGTACAAACATCGCAAACAATAATAATACATAATAAAGCGCAAATAATAATTTTTCCTTAGTTTTCACAAAAGCATAGATTACGCAAATTGGACACATGATGAAAGCTACAAAGATAGCTCCACGACTATAATTAAGTAATATTGTAAGTAATTGTATACCTAAAAAGATTACTAAGAATGGCACAATAAATCTTTTAGCATCAATAGTTAAATAAATGGTAAAAGGGAAGGTAAGTAGCATCATAATCGCTAAATTATTAGTACAGCCCCAACCATAATGTGCATCCTTTGATAAGAACATTGCGCTATCATGCATTAATATTTGATACGCAATTGTTTGTAGAACCATAATAAGCGAAAATGCGATCATGATATGACATAATTCTTTAAATGAATGTTTTTCTAAATATGTAACTAAATAAATATACACAAGCACAATCACTAAGGATAAACCAATAGACGCAATAATACTATTTTTAAAAGCATCAGATTTAATTAAACCACCAAAGCACATACCAATACATAATATTAGAAGTGAAAAGAAATATGTTCCCTTCTTAATACTTCTTGGATGAATAATCATATTTATCGCTAGTCCTAATATCGCAAAGACAGCTAAAATATAAATAGTTGGTGGCATTGTTGTTAAATCAAAGCTTCGAGAAAAGGCGATAGGAGTAAAAATCAGCAAAACACCAAAGTAGAAAGAATCAATAATAAATATTTGTGCAAGCATTGCAATTATACCAATAACTACAAAGCCTAAACTTTCAATATCAAAATGCAGATGCAATAGATTATGATTTTTCATAAATGATAATACCCAGCAGGTAAATATCAATATTGCACATGCATAAATATATGAATATGTCAAAAACTTCTTTCTACTTTCCATAATATTTTTATCCTATTTTACTAATTTTCTATATAATACCTTTAATGTTTTCTCAAAATCATTATTGCTGATACCAAAGATAATCGCAATTTCATGAGAACCTTGAGAAATCATTTTAATATTGATTCCTTCTTCTCCTAAATAACCAAATATTTTACCAGAAATACCAACACGTGTTACCATGTTTCTACCAACAACAGCAACAAGGGCAATATCTTTATCAATACTTACTTCTTTAACATCAGCCAATGCTTTAATATCAGAAATAATATCATATAAATATTTTTCTACCTTTACTCGAGAAACAATAATAGAGAATGAATCAATACTTGAAGGTATATGTTCAACAACAATATTATATTTCTTAAAGATTGCAAGTACATCACCAATTAATGCAGTCTTATTTGCGTTAAATTCTTTTGTTACAGTGATAGACGCAAAATCCTTTAGGCCACTAATACCAGTAATAACCTGACTAACATCATCGCACTTTTCTCTAATGATAGTACCAGGATTTGTTGGATCATTAGTGTTTAAAATATTGATTGGGATATTTAATTCTTGTACAGGGAAGATTGTTTCCTCATGCAACACATTAGCACCCATATATGATAATTCTCTTAATTCATCATAAGTAATTTCATTGATTCGCTTTGGATTTTCAATGATTCTTGGATCAGCCATTAAAATACCACTAACATCTGTCCAGTTTTCATATACACTCGCATTTAATGCTTTAGCAACAATTGAACCAGTGATATCAGAACCACCACGAGATAGTAGATGCACATCTCCATTTGGATATGAACCATAAAAACCAGGGATTACAAAATATCCTTTTTTGTTTTCGGCATAGGCTTTTTTAATTGCAGCATCAGTTGCTTCTTCATTGATTTTTCCATTGTAATCAAATTTAATTAAGTCCTTAGCATCTAAAAAATCAAAATCTAAATATGCAGCCATCAATTTAGCACAGAAATATTCACCTCTACTTACTAAATAATCTGGATTGATATTTTTATTTAATTCTTTATATAAGCTATCAAAATCATCTTCGATTTTATAAGTAATACCTAATTCATCTCTTAGACTAACATATCTATCTCTAACTAAATTAAAGATATTATCATATGCTACAGAATATTTTAGGTGGGCATGTAATAAATAAAGTAAATCAGTTATTTTATTATCTTCTTTATTTCTTTTACCAAGGGCAGATACAATTACGACCTGTCTATTTTTCTTAGATAACACAATATCCTTTACTTTTTTAAATTGTGTGCTACTAGCAACACTTGAACCCCCGAATTTATCAACAATCAAATAAGATTTTTCCATTATTTAATCCATCCTTGCTTGTCCATATATTCTGCGATTTGAACTGCATTTGATGCAGCACCTTTTCTAATGTTATCAGAAACTGTATATAAAAGTAGTCCATTATCACAAGATAAATCTCTTCTAATACGACCAACATATACTAAATTATTACCATTAGATAATTGAGCAACTGGATATTTATGATTCTTTAAATCATCAACTACTACAATTCCTTCATAATCTGCAAGTAATTTTCTAACATCTTCAATTTCAAAAGGTTTTTCAAGTTCAACTTGAATAGAAACAGCATGTGAATTTCTTACAGGAACTCTTACACATGTAGCTGCAACCTTTAAATCAGGACGATGTAACATCTTTCTTGTTTCATTGACCATCTTCATTTCTTCTTTTGTGTAACCATTATCTAAGGCTACATCAATTTCAGGAATGCAAGTTTCTGCAATCTTGTAAGGATAGAAAGTATTTTCTTCGCCTCTTAAAGTCTTTTCTAAATCTAAGATACCCTTCATACCAGAACCTGATACAGCTTGATATGTAGTATATACAACTCTTTTTAAACCATATTTATCATCAAGTGGTTTTAAAGGCACAATTGATTGAATTGTTGAACAGTTAGGATTAGCAATAATACGCGCATATCCAAGCTTAGGATCAGCATCAAATGCGTTTACCTCAGGTACAATTAAAGCCTTGTCAGCATCTTGACGGAAGCAAGATGAATTATCAATGACTAAGCAGCCCTTAGATTCTGCGATAGGCGCATAAATCTTAGAAACAGATGCACCAGCAGAAAATAAAGCTAAATCCATACCATCAAAACTATTTTCATCTAAGACTTGCACTTCATATTCTTTTCCCTCAAACATGATCTTTTTGCCCTTAGATTTTTCACTTGCAAGTAAAACTAATTTATTAATTGGGAATTTCTCTTCAGCCAAAACTTTTAAGAAAGTTCCACCAACTAGTCCTGTTGCACCAACAACAGCAACATTATATTTCTTTTTTTCCATATCAATCACCTATTATAATGCTTTCGCATAGAATTCTATATTTTCAAAATCAAGTTCTTTCATCTTGATATTCTTTGTTAAAACTTGATTATCCTTAATAATAAATCCTAAATCCTTATTGAATTTATTTATATCTTTCACTCTTAAATAGAAGATATATTCATTATCATCTTCTTCTAATGTAAAATTATCAATTGCTTTAAATGTGTAATTCTTATTTCCATTAATTATATCAACAATATCATTCACAATCGCATTTGCGGTTGGATATCTTCCTGCACCTTTACCATAGAATTTTAAATTAGTGTAATTAGATGCATTAACAGAAATTAAATTATATTCATCATTAGTATACGCAAACATTCCTTTCACAAGTCTTGGTTCAACACTTATGAAATTATTTTCATATGCAGCTAAATATTTGATATTAAATCCTAGTTCTTTCACAAAATTTAAATCTTCAAGTTTCGCATTCTTCATGCTGTAATGATAAACATCATCCACATTCACAAACTTATTAGTTGCAATATCAGTTAAAATCGCAATCTTTCTTGCCATATCTAAGCCATCTAAATCATAAGATGAATCTCTTTCCGCAAAACCAGCTTTAATAGCTTCTTCCATTGCTGTATCAAAATCCATTCCTTGACTTAGGCGCGTTAAAATGAAGTTCGTCGTTCCATTGATGATACCAACGATTTTATCAACATCATTCGTATTAGCAATATCAATCAAATTCTTAATGATTGGTACACCACCACCAACAGCTGCTTCATAAGAAAAAGCTATACCCATCTTTTCTTTTAAAGCACTCAATTCTTTTATATATTTACTTACAACTTCTTTATTAGCTGATACTATATTCTTCTTCTTTTCCATTGCTTGTGTGATTAAAGAATATGGAAAATTTAAGCCACCAAGAGTTTCAACAACAATTTCAATTTCATCATCTTCTAAGATATCATCAAATTTATCAGTGATTATTCCATTAACTAAAGCTTGTTTAGAAAAATCTTTATCAAAGATTTTCTTAACTTCAATTTTATCATTTAGTCTTTTTTGAATGATATCATAAACTCCATAGCCAATAGTACCAAGACCCAAAATAGCTATCTTAGTTTTCTTCATATATAATCAATCCTTCATTATTAACTTTTAATTCTATTTTTTCAAAGCCATTAAAATTATCTTTAATTTCATTCTTACTTACTAGAAGTAAAGATGCACCAGAACCAGATATCGCAAATGCGATATTATTCTTACTTGCATATTCTTGTACTTCTTTAGCACCTTTTATTTTATTAATACGATATTGTTGATGCAATTTATCATCCATTAGATAAACTAAATCTTCAATACTTCCCATCTTTAAAGCATATACTAAATTACTAGCTCTTGAAATATTGAAAACAGCATCCTTCATGCTTACCTCTTTTGGTAAGCAAGCACGCATCTCTTTTGTATTTAGACTAAAAGGGGGAATTAACAAGGTAAATCTTAATTCTTCACTTACATCATATTTAAAATATTTAATATCATCTTCAAATTTAATAGCACTCGTTAGGCCACCAAATACTTCAGCAAGCACATTGTCTGGATGTCCTTCAATCTTGCACGCAATTTTTAATATTTCATCTTTATCAATACGTCCATTAATGAAATAATAAGCAGCACTAACACCAGCAATTATCACATTAGCACTACTACCTAAACCACCACAATTAGGAATATGTTGATCAAGTGTAATACTAACATTCATTGCATCTTTATTAAGAATTGAAAATGTTTCTTTAAAGGCAGATAAGCACATATTATTGGAATTATTGTATTTATCTAAGAAACCTTTTAATTCATCCTTTTCACTTTCCTCAAATACATATTCATTGCATAAAGAAAGAGCAAGCGCAAAAGTATCAAAACCACAAGCTAAATTAGCTGTTGATAAAGGAATAGAAATTTTAATTTTCTTCATAATTAAACTCCTTCAATACTTCTTCAAATAATCTATTGACATCTTCCTTAGCCCAGAATTCTTTTTTTTCATTCTTATATCCTAAAATGACCTTAGGAATAGGCGTATTTGTGAATTTAGAAAGTGCTTCTATTTCATCACCATCACATTTAATACCTAAAGCATCAATTAATGCAGGTGCGAATTTATAAGGGCTGGCAGTTGATACAACAAGCGTCTTCGTATTATCTTTGGTTTCTTCTTTGTATTTGTAGTAAACACCTAAACTAACAGCAGTGTGAGTATCAATTAAATAATGTTCTTCATTATAAGTTTTATTAATGATATTAAGTGTTTCTTCTTCATCCAAATAATTACCATAGAAATTATTTAATTTATTTAGTTCCTCTTTATTTAATTCAAATCTACCCTTATTCTTTAAATCATCCATGAATTTGTTTGTTGAACCAAATAATAGATACAACAATCTTTCTAAATTAGATGAAATCAAAATATCCATTGAAGG
>JAEEHM010000121.1 GCA_016280895.1 Bacillota bacterium | reverse complement strand
GGCTATAAAACAACAGGTGGAAGTAAGAAATTATCAGTGCGTACTAATGTGTATTCGGCCTTCATTGATGAATTCTTAGATATTTATGAAAGAACCACTAAGAAGGATAAAATGATTAGAAGAATTGGAATTGGCTTTAATAATGTTGTTGGTATTGAGTATGAACAATATGATCTATTTACTGATGTTGATAAAATCAAAAAAGAACAAAGAATTGATGCTGTTATTAATAATTTGAAAGAAAAATATGGAAAGAATTCTATTTTAAAAGGAATGAATTTTGAAGATTCGGCAACAGCAAGAGAAAGAAATAAATTAATAGGAGGACACAATGGCGGAGAAGATGAATCTATATGATCGTGCCAAAATATTTTTACCCTTTGATGCTTTAAAAGGCTTTAGAGAAGCACTTAAAAAGCAAGAGAAAATTAAGGTAGATAAAAAAGTATTATCAGCATATCAAAAAGATGAAATAATGACAACAATTAAAAATGCGAAATTGGGTTCAATTATTAATTTAGAATATTATTCCCTTGAAGATAATGATTATTTATCATTAGAAGGAGTATTAACTAAAATAGATGATTTTAATAAATCTATTACGATTGTGAAAAAAGAAATATTGATGGAAGATATTTATAAAATCCAATTAAGTAATAAAAGAGAGGTTCAAGTAATTGAATAAAACACAAAAATATGGTAAAATGATAATATAATTGGAGATTTTTATGGCAAAAGACACACAAACAATTAAAGAACATGTTGATACACTTAAGGTAAAAAAGCCTGGTTTTATTTACCATCTTTTAGGTTATCCTTGGAAATGGATGTTTTTAAAGAAATATAATGCTCATTTTCATTATGAAGTAAGCTTAAAAGATATTAAACCACCATATATTGTTATCAGTAATCATACATCAAGATTTGATTATATGTTTGTATCTACTGCATTTTTACCAAGAAAGATGAATCATGTTGTTGGTTATAATGAATTTTATCGTAGTCATTTGAAATTCATTATGAATGTGATGCAGTGCATTCCAAAACGTAATTTTTGTCCTGATTTTCATGCAATGAAAGAAATGATGCGTGTTATTGATAATAAGGGTATTCTAATGATTTATCCAGAAGGCATGAATTCTATTTCTGGTGCTAATCAACCAGTTGCAATTGGTACTGAAAAGTTGATCAAACATTGTAAAGTTCCCGTATTATATGCTAAAATTGAAGGTGCTTATTTAGAAAATCCTAAATATTGTGATGAATTTAGAAAGGGACGTGTCGATATTACTATTGGTAAATTATTCGACAAAGAAGAAGTTGAAACTAAATCATTAGATGAGATTAGAGATTTAATTAATAAAACTTTATA
Source organism: Bacillota bacterium (assembly GCA_016280895.1). Taxonomy (GTDB): domain Bacteria; phylum Bacillota_I; class Bacilli_A; order ML615J-28; family CAG-698; genus RGIG3506. Next base: position 1,511 of record JAEEHM010000121.1, on the reverse strand, counting down.
TCATGATGCATTTAAATGGAATAAAGAACATCAATATCATTATACTTCTAAATTAGGCTTTGCGACTAATATGCATCATTTGTTGTACCACTGCCCTAAATGCCATCATGAGCTTGAAATGAAGGGTGAAGGTGAAATAATTAAGTGCAATAATTGTGGAAATGGCGCAATTGTATCTGATACTTATGATTTTATTCCTCTTGATAAATCTTGCATTATTCCATCAACACAAACTGAATGGTGGGAAATGGAAAGAGAACTTGAAAGAGAAAGAGTTAAAGATGAGAATTTTGAACTCCGAGAGAAAGTAAAATTGGGAATCTTACCAGAAAATGAGTATTTAAAGAACTTAGAAACAAGTATTATTGTTGGTGCTGGTGAAATTGTGTTAAACAGAAATGGACTAACTTATACAGGTACAAAAAATGGTATGCCATTTAGCTTCAATATTGCGTCTAAAGACTTGCCAACATATGGAATGTGTACAGATATGAGTAGATTTTATACCTTCTATCAAAATGAATTTTATGAATTCTACCCTGAAAGAGAAAGTGTTGGTAAATGGTTTTTAGCAACTGAAGAACTACACCGTTATCTTGGTGGTAAATGGCAAGATTTTAAGGAAGATGTTAAATAAATATGTATAAAAATCGAATTATAGAAACAATAATATTTATTATCCTTAATTTCATACTTGCATTTATTAATTACATCGCACCATCGGAAGCAATAAAGTCGATATTGCTAGTAGTAATTAGTATTATCATTTTGTATGTATGTTTTTGGCTTTATGAATTAATAAAATATCAATTATTATCATTGATGTTTGGAAATATAAAAAGAAGTACTAAATTAGATAAGATTATTGCTCTTATTATTTGTATATTTTTCTTTTATGTATCTTTATTTGTGTATTTAATTGAATATCCTAAATATGTTTATTTGAATGATAAATTGAGTGAAAAATTAGCACTTGATAATGTAGAAATATTAAATCGTAAATCAAATAAATTAGTTAAATATAAGGATTATGATTTTAATAAAGATAAAAAATATACAATATTTTCTGTATCAATGAAAAATATCGCAAAAGCAAAAAGATATATTATTTATAAATCTGATCCAAGACATCAATTATTAAAAACATATTCGGAAATATATGGCTATACTAATCATAATAATGATACTGCTCTTAATTATTTAAATGTGTCATTTGCTGCTATCATATATTATAAGAAAGAGATTAAAGAAATAAGAAAAGGCTATTTACAAAAAGTAGAAGAATATCAAAAAGATGTTAAGTCTGGAAAAGATGAATTAAAGGGAATGTTAGCGATACAAGAATATCTTGCAAAAACTAAATTAAATAACATTCGTTATAATGAAATAGTTCGTCAAATGCGCGTTAGTCCAAAATTTGAAGAAAATTATGAAATGGAAAAATGGCATAAGTATTTTCAAAATGAATCTGATAAAGAATTAATTAGAGTAAAGGCTGAGCTTGATAAATG
>JAEEHM010000120.1 GCA_016280895.1 Bacillota bacterium | reverse complement strand
CATTCGTTATAATGAAATAGTTCGTCAAATGCGCGTTAGTCCAAAATTTGAAGAAAATTATGAAATGGAAAAATGGCATAAGTATTTTCAAAATGAATCTGATAAAGAATTAATTAGAGTAAAGGCTGAGCTTGATAAATGCAATCAAGACTTCAACAAAAACATTTTTGAAAAATATAAAGACCGAGATGATGTAAAAGAACTTTTAAAAAACAATGAAAATAATGAAAAAGAAGAATAATGTAAAACGTTTTTATTTTATTTTTTCTTGCATTAAAGAAATTGCTTTGGTATAATTTATGTATATAAATATAAAGACTTTGAAAAGAAGAGTAATAAACGAGGACTTTATTAGAGAGCTTAGGTTGGTGAAAATAAGCATTGGAGTAGTTTATGAAGATGGTCTTGGAGTCGTAACATCGAATATTTTAGGTGTTGACGTGATTCGCACGTTATAGCGATAGAGCATGATTGTGCTTGAAATAGGCTAAAGAAATTTAGTGAAAAAAGGTTGGTACCACGTGATATTATATCTCGTCCTTATTTTAATATAAGGACGAGTTTTTTTTATAGGAGGGCTTATGGAAGCTAATGAATTAATAATTTCCATTAAAGATTTATCGAAATCATTTGATGGAATTACAGTTCTATCACATATTAATTTAGATGTTTACAAAGGTGATATTTATGGTGTGCTAGGTTTATCTGGTGCTGGTAAATCAACACTCGTGCGGTGTTTGAATGGCTTGGAAAAATTCGATTCTGGTGAGATATATTTTCACAATGAATTAGTTAAATTTGATAGATCTTACCGTAGAAAAGTATCAATGATCTTTCAATCATTTAATCTTTTAGAACAAAAAAATGTGCTAAAGAATGTTGAACTTGCTGATAAAATCAATCCAGATTCTAAACTTTCAAAAGAAGAAAGAAGACAAAAAGCGACTGATTTATTAAGACTTGTTGGACTTGAAGATAAATTGAATGCTTATCCAAGTCAATTGTCTGGTGGTCAAAAACAAAGAGTAGCGATTGCGAGAAGCTTAATGACAGACCCTGAAGTATTACTTTCAGATGAAGCAACAAGTGCGCTAGATCCTGATACTACAAAATCTATCTTAGAATTATTAAGGGATTTAAATAAGAAGTTAGGACTTACTGTTATTATCATTTCTCATCAAATGGAAGTGATTGAATCTATCTGTAATAAAGTGGCAATTATTGATCATTCTGAGATTGTAGAGAATGGAAGTGTCTATGATATTTTCCTTTCACCAAAAACAAAAATTGCGAAGAAGTTAATCTATTCTAAACACCTTGTAACCCGTTTAGATGAGGAAAAAATGATTAAGCTAATTTTTAATGGAGAGGTCAATAAACCCCTAATTTCTAATATCGTGCAAGATTGTAATATCTTAGTGTCTATTGAATATGCCGACACAAGAACAATTGAAGGAAAGGTATATGGACAGATTGTGTTTAATCTACCATACTATGATTCTGATATTGAAAAATTAAAGCGATATTTAGAATTAAATAATATTAATTATGAGGAGGTGTCTAGAAGTGAATTGGAATAATATTTTGGAAGCATTTAAAGATACCTTACTTATGACAACAATTTCGACCCTTATTGCGTATGTTTTAGGTCTTCCAATTGGTGTTTTGTTGTATGTGACATCAAAAAAAGGATTAAAACCTAATCCAATTATTAACACAATATTAGGTACGATTGTGAATATTTTTAGATCAATACCTTGTTTGATACTAATTATAATCTTAATTCCCCTTACAAATTTTGTGTTTGGAAAGGGATCTTGGTCAGGTAATTGGTATTCAATGATTGTTCCACTAGTATTTGCATCCTTTGCGTTTATTGCAAGAATGGTTGAACAATCTCTATCAGAGGTTAATTTAGGAGTGATTGAGGCAGCAAAAAGCTTAGGTGCTAGCAACTGGCAAATCATTATATCAGTTTTATTGGTTGAGGCGAAACCTTCACTTATTTCCGGATTCGCTGTTACTGTAGTTTCTATCATTGGTTATACTTCATTTGCTGGTTATATTGCAAGTGGTGGTTTAATAGTAGAAGCATTTAATTTAGGTTATTATGGAACACAAAAATTAGGTATGTGGATCTGCATTTTATTTGTAGTGATTATCGTGCAAGTTATCCAAGAGGGTGGCTTATTAATTTCAAAAAGAATTGATAAAAGGAGAAAGTAAATTATGAAAAAATTATTATTATTTGTTGTTGTATTATTATGTGCATTAGCACTTGTTGGCTGTAAGAAAGATGAAAAAACAATCGTGGTTGGTGCTACTCCATCACCTCATGCTGAAATTTTAAATTCCGAAGCATTCAAAAATTATGTTGAATCTAAAGGCTATAAACTTGAAGTAAAGGTTTATCAAGACTATGTTACTCCAAACAAAGCTTTATCAGATGGTGGAATTGATGCAAACTATTTCCAACATATCCCTTATTTAACAGAAGAATGTGAAACAAAGGGTTATAAATTAAGCGCTGCTTGTGAAGTTCATAATGAACCATTAAACCTATATGGTAAAACTAAGACTAATGATTTCTCAAATAAAACAATCTTCATCATTAATGATGTATCTAATGTTGAAAGAGCATTAAAATTATTAGTTGCAAATGGTATTATTACTACATATTCTGTTGAAAACTTTGATGCACAAAATCCAGTTTATACATCAGCTATTAATGCGAAAATTCAATGCATCGATGCTGGTTTATTACATGCGAAAGTAGATGAAGGCGAATATGCAGTTATTCCTGGTAACTATGCACTTACTGCATGGAATGCTACAAAGGCTAGTGAATATAAGATCTTTGGTGAATCAACTGAGGTTGCATATCCTAACGTTTTAGCTGTTAGAAGTGAAGATATTGACAGTGAAAAAGTTAAAATTTTATGTGAAGCATTCGCTTCAAAAGAAGTAAAAGAATTCATTGAAAATACATATGGACCAACAGTAAATTACTGCTATAAGGACCTAAAATAGGCTAAATAATTAAAAAAATATTGCTATTATGTGCGAAAAAAATGCGATTTTTTGCATATTTTAGCAATTTTTTTTATAAAATTATGAAAATCGTTTTACTTTTAGGAAATAATGTAGTAAAATATGAATTAGGAGAGCTTATTTTTTATAAAGAGCTTTTTTGGAAAGGGAGAAAAATATGAAGAAAAATGTGTTAGTAACTATTTTAACTTGCGTTGCTTTTGCATTGATTATTGCGATTGCAATACCTTTTAAATTAGAATCTGTCGGAAACGGAGAAGGACTAATAAAAACTGCTATATTACCATTAGTAGTTATTGCATTAGCCT
>JAEEHM010000119.1 GCA_016280895.1 Bacillota bacterium | reverse complement strand
TCTATGTGAAAAAAGCGCTATTTGGAATCCCAAATAGCGCTTTTTCTTTAAACACCAGTTTATTCAAAGGGGTTATTAGAAAAACACCACTTTGTTCGTTGCCTATTTTTCAAAAAACACCACTTTGTTCAAATTACCTTTTTATCTTTTTCTTCTAAAGAATATATACATCCACAATATTCTTGCCTGTATAATCCAAATTCTTTAGATAATTCAATTGATTTTTTATATCCTTCTTGTTTCTTAAAATCAGAATATAAATAGTTAATATTATATTTATTAGAAAGTTCATATCCAATTTCATTAATCCATTTACTATTCTTATATGGACTAATAGATAAAGTAGTAGTGAAATAATCAAATCCTTTTTCTTTTGCTAGTTTAGCACATTCTTCCATTCGAAAATAGAAACATTTATAGCACCTTTCACTAAACTCACCTAAATCCTCTAATCCTTCAATAGCCTTATAATATTTATCTTCTTCATATTCTCCTTTTATAAGGTCAAATTTATAAGGAATTAATTTAAATTGATCATACCTTTTTTCATATTCTGAAGCAGGATAAATATTAGGATTATAATAATAAATTGTAATATCAAAGATATCTTTTAAGAAGTTCAATACTTCGCTTGAACATGGACCACAACAGGCATGAATCAATATCTTTTTCTTTTCTTTTTCTTCTTTTATTTTATCGATTTCTTTTAAGAAATCTTTATAATTGTTTATTTGTTCCATAGGGCAAGAAGTTTATTTTGGGTGCTTACCTTAACCTTACTATCACTACGTGTAAAATCATGATATGTAAACATCACAAAACCAGATACATAATCATATATATCATTAACCTTTAATTGATTGATTATTTCTTCATCATTAGCCCAAGCACCTTCATCACTTACTCGATACAAAGGCATACCAATGTATAATTTAGTCTTAGTTTCTTTAGCCATTTCATTCCACCATTTTACTACATCAGCATATTTAACGATATCAATTTGGCTACCATCTTCTTTTTCTTTGTAGTAATCAAGTAAGAAATAATCTTGAGGAACAACATAATCAATCCATCCCTCTTTCATCCAAAGATATACATCAGAATATAATCTTTCGTAGCATTGTAAAGCGCCACTAAAATTATCACTGCCTCTATACCAGCCACCTTTACCACCTTCAAACCATTTTGAATTTGTACGATAAATCGCAAATGGACTAATACCAAATTCAACCTTCTTATTAGCAGTCTTTAATGCTTCATGAATCTTTCTAATCATTTCATTAACATTAAATCTTCTAAAATCATCAATTGGAAGATATGGCGCAATCTCTTGTCTCTTTTCTTCCTCATTTGGATCATTAATTTCATCATATGGATAGAAATAATCATCAATGTGGAAAGCTTTTAAATCATATTTATTAGCAAGCTCTAATACAGTAGCAACTAAATAATCTTGAACAACCTTACTAGCAGGATCTAATATTAAATGATGTTCAGAAGTTTCTATAACTAAATCAGGATTTTTCTTCGCAAAATTCTTATCACTTAATTTATTTAAATAATCATCCTTAGTTATATTCATCTTACTTAAATCTCGATTTGTAACACGATAAGGATTCATCCATGCATGTACTTCAATATTATGCTTACTTGCTTTTTCAATCATATATTTAAGTACATCAAAGCCAGGATTAACATCTTCTAATCTATCCTTACTTAAAACTGATGACCATGGATTAATATCAGATTCATATAAAGCATCATTAGTAGGTCTAACTTGGAAAATAATCGCATTTAAATTGAATTTAGCACATGTATCCACAATCGCATCAATTTGTGCTTTACCATCTTCTACACTTTCAAATGGATTGATATCAATATTTTCTACAGTTGATACCCAAACACCTCTAAATACATTCTTTTTCTTATTATATTCATCATTAATTAATACAGGATTATCTGTACCATAATATGTAACAAACTTATCTCTTGTAAAGCTTTTAATTTTATTCATTATTATCACCCTTACTAAATTCTTCTAAATGTGTCATAACATAATTTGCGAGTCTACTTCTAAATGGAATTACTAAGGTATTTTGTCTAGTTGGATGTACTCGATTAGATAACATCACAAATCCTACCTTATTATCTCTATCAATAAAAACATTAGTGCCAGTAAAACCAGTATGTAAAATAGTATTTTTAGATGCATAATCACCGCAAGATGAATTCTTACCCTTAACTATCCAACCTAAAGCACGTCTATCAGTTTCAATACCAACACCGATTCTTTCTTCAACTTGCGGAGTATACATTAAATCAATCGTCTTTTTATCAAATATTTTTCTTCCCTTATATACTCCATCATTTAAAATCATTTCAATGAAGTGGCTAATATCTTTTACAGTCGAAAATAAACCAGCATGACCAGCAACACCACCTAAATTATGTGCCATTTCATCATGAACATAATAACGATCAACCTTACCATTATCACGTAATTCAGTAGGGGCAATACGACTATTCTTTTTTGGATTATAACCAGTATCAATCATATCTAGCGGTTCAAAGATATATTTGTTCGCAAATTTATCTAAGCTCATTCCACTAACTTTTTCAACTAAGAAACCTAATGTTGCATAACCAACATCAGAATAATGAATACCACTATTCTTTTCATATTTCTTATCGATATTCATAATACCATTTATAATCTCATCTCTATTCATTGTCCAACATCCATTTAAACCTTCAGGAAGGCCAGATGTATGTGTCATCAAATCCCAAATTGTGATATCTTTATTTTTGAATTCAGGTAGATATAGATATATATAATCATATAATCTAATCTTACCCATTTCTAATAATTTGAATAAACAAGATGTAGTAGATAATACTTTTGAACAAGATGCCATATCATAAATAGTATCAATATCATTCTTTTCTACTTCAGGAATATTTGATCTATTACCAACAGAAAAGAAATTTCTTTTATAGCCATCATCCGTTTTCACAATAATACCTAAATTAGCACCAGGAAATACCTTATCTTCAACAGCCTTATCTAGTAATTTAATAAATTCATTATTTTTCTTCATTTTTACTGCCCTTCATTATTACTAAATGTTTGTAACGATTATAGAAATTTCCCCATGTAATCTTGTCAATATCTTCATCACTTAATCCTATTTTCTTTAATCCAATTATAATATTGTTTGTTTTGGTAGCATCACTAACATCAGCTAAATTAGAATTAGCAAATGCACTTAAATAATCCATAAAATCAAAACCAAAACATACATTATCAATACCCATAATATCAATAGCATGTTTGATATGTTTTAAGAAGGTATCCATTGTTCTGTTTTCTTTTTCTTTCGCAATAAATGAATCAGCAAGCGTAATACCAAACAAGCCATCAACCTTCTTTAATGCTCTCATTTGATCATCAGTTAGATTTCTTGGATGATCACATAATGCTTTACATAAACCATGTGAATAAATAATATTCTTATTTACCACATTTAAGATATCATAGAAGCTCTTTTCATTAGTATGAGCTAAATCAATAATCATACCTAATTCTTCCATACGTTTAAGAAGTTTAACACCTTCTTCTTTTAGGCCATGACTAGGTTCAGACTTTGCGCCAGTTGCATACATATTTTCTTCATTCCATGTTAGCATTGCATGTCTAAATCCCATCTTATATAAGATATCTATATCTTCAACCTTCTTTAAGTTTCTTAATCCTTCTAAACCTAATATAACTTGAAAATCAGATAGCTTATCCATCTTAATTTCAGAAAGTGCAATCTTACACGCCTCAATTAAATCAAATTCAAATTCAGAATACATTGTCCAAATAGAACCATGTACTTGACTAGTTTCTAATTGATTAACATGAAAGTTAGTAAATTCATCTTTTGTGCCATGAATCTTTTTTTGCCAAAGATCAAATAACATATCACTGTGACAATCAAAGAAACGATATTCTTTTTGTGCAGGGAAGTTTTTAAGTAAATCTTCCTTTTCTTCTCTTTTAATACCAACATTGATTTTATCTTTATTCACAAATATCACACTTCCTTTTAATGCACTATTGTAATTAGAACTCATTGAATATCCGTAAGCTCCTGTACAATAGCTAACAATAATATCATTTTCTTTTGCAACTTGTACCATTACATCTTTAGCAACAATATCTCCACTTTCACAGCATGGACCAACGACATCAACTTTAATTTTCTTGCCATTAACATTACTAGCATTATCGACACTATATAAAGCTTGATATAAAGCTGGTCTAATATTATCAGTCATGCCACCATCCACAAATAGATATGATTTACCACCATATGTATGTTTAGTAATACCAGCTTTATATAAAGTAAAGCATGAATCACCAACAATACTTCTACCTGGTTCTATCAATAATTCTTTGATATTTAAATTATATTCATCAAGGTATTTATCAACAGTCTTAGTAATAGTATGAAGCATCGCTTTTAAATCAATCGATGCATCGTCATCTAAATACTTAATACCAAAACCACCGCCTAGATTTAATATCTCAATTTTAATATCTTTCTTTTCTTCAACATCCTTCACAAATTTCAACATTGTTAAACTAGCATCTTCAAAAGATTTTGCTTGATTAATTGAAGATCCTATATGACAATGGAAGCCTTTAAAGTGCACAAATTTAGAATCAGATAAGCTATCTATTATTTTTAATATCTTATCCATATCATAAATAGATTCACCAAATTTAGAATTAATAGTTGATGTTTGAATATATTCATGCGTATGTGCTTCAATTCCTGGATTTAATCTAAGTAATACATTAACTTCAGTTTGTAGTTCAGCAGCTAATTCTTTTACCTTGATTGCTTCTTCTAAATTATCAAGTACAAAATATCCAACCTTATTCACAATCGCAAATTTAATTTCTTCATCAGTCTTATTATTTCCATGTAATACTACCTTAGAAAAAGGAAAATTAGCTTTTTTAAATAAGAATAAATCTCCATGACTAACACTATCAATTCCAAATCCATAGTCATCAATAATATTTGCTAAGTAAGGACAATAGAAAGCCTTTGATGCATATATAGTCACGCATTTATATTTATCACTCTTAAATTCATTTTTAAAGATATCTAATTTATATCTTAAATGAGCCTCATCAAATACGTATAAAGGTGTTTTATATGTATCTGCAAGTGATTTTAAAGAATAATCACCGATATATAATTCATTATCTTTTTCATATGTGGAAATTGTTTGTACTTGTCTTTTCATAAATATTCACCTATTGTAATTTCATTAAATCATCTATACATTTAATTAATTCTTCTTTTGTTTTTACTTTTACAACATTCGACTTAAATTCTTTTAAATTATTAAGTCCTTTAACATACCAAATCGCAATAGTTCGCATTTCTAATATTGCGATTTTTTCACCTTTGATTGCAATCAATTCATCAATATGTCTTTTTAATGTTTTAATTCTTTCTTCAATACTTGGATATACATATTCTCTATTATCAAGGGAAGCAAGACATTCACTAAATATCCAAGGATTACCAAAGCTAGCACGTCCAATCATGGCAGCATCACATTTAGTATATTCTAAGAATCTTTTAACATCTTCACCACTTTTTAAATCACCATTACCAATAACAGGAATACTCACTGCTTCTTTAACTAATTTGATATAGTCCCAATTAGATTTACCTTGATACATATCACTTTTACATCTACCATGAATCGCAATAGCATCCACTCCAGCTTCTTCTAGGGCTTTAGCCATTTCCACGCAATTGATAGAATCGTGATCCCAACCAAGTCGCATCTTAACTGTCAATGGTTTGGATATATTTTTCTTTATTTCTCTTACCATTTTAGCTGCATATTCGATATCTCTCATCAAATATGAACCACTATTTGCCTTAATTACTTTTCTTACGGGACAGCCCATATTAATATCGATAATATCGCAATCGCATTCTTTTTCCACAATCTGGGCAGCCTTTACCATTTCTTCAATATCATAACCAAAGATTTGGATAGCAAGTGGATATTTATCTATTTTCCCACTTGCCATTCTTAAAGTTCGATCATTATCATATAGAAGTCCCTTATCACTAATCATCTCACTATATACGAGTCCAGCACCACAATCACCGCAAATATTACGATATACAGAATTAGTATATCCGGCCAGTGGCGCAAGTACAAGCTTTGATTTTATTTCCACATTTCCAATTTTAAACATGCATCCTCCTAAATAGCAAGTAAAATTGATGCAAGTGTGAAATATGTAGTAATAGCAAGTACGTCATTGATAGTAGTAATAAAAGGACCAGATGCAGCAGCAGGGTCTATATGCATACTATTAAACGCAATTGGCATCAAACATCCAAACAAACTCGAAATTGTGATACTTGCAAGAATTGATGAAGACACAATTAAGGAAATTCTTAAAGTATTATCAATTCCATTTACTATACCACTTCCACTAATCTTTAAGAATGCGAAACATACACCAAATGTTAGAACTGATATGATCAAACCTAAAGTTAGTCCATTTCTTAACTCCGATAAGATATGTTTTAGTCTTTGTTTGTGATTTGTAATTTCATTATTAGCTAAGCTTCTTACACATACGGCTAAGCTTTGTGTACCAACATTACCAGATAAGCCTAATATTACTGGTTGGAATAATACTAAAACTGTTAGTTCATTAATAACACCTTCAAATGCGCTTATTAATAAACATACAACTAAATCCAAGAAAATTAGAATTGCAAGCCATGGCATTCTTCTTCTAACCTTAGATATAACAGTTTCATCCTCTTCGTGTTCACCAGTCAAACCGGCTAATTGGTTATAGTCTTCTTCTTGTTCATCACTTAATGTTTCAAGTGAAGAATCGATAGTTACAATACCAACTATTTTTTCATCCTTTAATACTGGAAGAGCATAAATATCATAGTCATTAATCAACTTAATTGCGTATTCAGTATTATCAGTATCCAAACAATATTTATCAACTTCATCCATGATATCTCTAATCTTGCATGGACTCTTAGTAATAATAAGTCTTCTAAAATCAAGTGTGCCAACAAATTTATCATTATCAACTACAAATAAGGTATTAATAGTTGCAACATCAGGTGCTTCACTAACTAAAACCTTCATTGCTTCTTTAACATCCATATCAGCATTAATTTCAATAAAGTCAGTGTCCATAATTGAACCAACTTCATCGTCAGCATACTCACTTAATTCTTCCATCTCATCCTTAGTATCATCATCCATTAATTCAAGATAAGTATCCTTATCATCTTCGTCTAACTCGTTGATGATATCTACCGCATCAGATGTATACATGTTCTCTAAGACATCAGATGCTTTATTATCAGATAGTTCTTGTAAATATTTAGCTGCATCTTCTTCATCTAAGCACGCAAAGAATTCAGCTAATTCTTCCGCGTTGAATAAATTGAAGAATTGTTCTCTTTCATCTTCATCCATTGCGTCAATCTTATCAGCAACATCCTTTGGATGCAACATTAAGAAATCTTGTTTTAGATTATTAAGCTTAATTGAAATATCTTGATGCTCTTTTAATAATTCATCTCTTTCTTCTTCTTCAAGTTCATTAATAAGTGCAACTGATTCATCAAAAGACATATCATTAATTAATTTAGATATCTCTTCATCATCTAAGACTACTAAAGCTTCTGCTGCTTGATCAGTATCTAATTTTTCAAATACTGCAAGCATCTCTTCCTCGCTTAAGCTATTTAAAAATTCAACTCTTTCATCATCTGTAATATTATCAAATAAGTCTTTAATTTCATCATCAGACATATTTAATATTTCAAATTTAGTAAGAATGACACCATCTTTTTTAATCATAGGCCACCTCCTACTATTAGAATTAAATATGCAAGTGAGTAATAAATTGATACTGAAATAATATCATTAAGTGTTGTAATAAAAGGACCAGATGCAACTGCAGGGTCAATATGTAATTTATATAACACAATTGGTACCAATGATCCAATGAAATTAGATATAACTAGAGCCGACATCATCGCAAGTCCAATAACAAGCGCAAGCATAATATTGCTGATGCCTTCAACGCTAATGCCTCTAAGCATAATAAAACCAAATGCAAGGCCAAAAGCAGCAATTCCTAGCACAAGGCTTGAAAGTAAGCCTGACAATAATTCTTTAAAAAGATGCTTACCAACTTTTTTAGAATTATCTAATTCACCACCACTAATTTCTACAACAGTTGTTGCTAAACTTTGGGTACCAGCATTACCACCCATATCAAGGATCAAAGATTGGAAGAATACTAATGGTGTAATTGACGCAATAATTTCCCCAAATCCATCCATTACACTAGATACCGCAAAGCTCAAAATAAGTAGAATTATTAACCACATTAATCTTGATTTAATAACATCTTTAAAGCTAATTGTGTTATTACCAACAATACCAGCCATCTTATCATAGTCATCTTTATTTTCAGTATCAACTACATCGATAGCATCATCGATAGTAATGATACCTTTTAAATTATCATCTTCAATGACAGGTAGTGCAAGTAAATTATATTCTTTAATCATTTCAACAGCTTTATGAACATCATCATGAGCTTCAATAAATTTAAAGTTAGTATCCATTAAATCCTTCACAAGTTCCATCTTACGTGCAATAATCAAATCTTTCAAATCAATAGTACCTACTAATTTTTCACCATCAAGCACAAAGATAATATCAATAACTTCTTGCTCATTAGACTCTTTCACAACTCTTTGCATGGCCTGGCCAACATTCATATTGACATCTATCGATAGATAGTTGTCAGTCATAATTGATCCGGCCATATTTTCATCATATTTTGCAACTTCTAAGATATCTTCCTTAACATCTGAATCAATGTTTTCCACAATTTCATCTTTTTTATCTTCATCGATTTCATTTAAAACATCGACAGCATCGTCAAGCTCCATGTTAGAGATAATCTCAGATGATTTTTTCGCATCTAAATCTTCCAAAATATCAGCAGCTTCACCAATATTATAATATTCTAAAATATCAGCAGCCTCACTAGCATCAAGTAAACTAAAGACCTTATCTCTTAAATCGTCATCTACTTGTGATAATGCTTGGGCAACGTCATAAGGATGGTATTCTAAAATCTTTTCTTTCAAAGATTGTCCAGATTCATTTTCAATTACTTCAATTATTAATTTTGTGATATCTTCCATAGAAAACTTCCTTTTTTTATTTATTTGCCTTTTTATATTATACACCATAAATATAATTTTTAAAAGTAAAACAGTATTCTTTTTACCACAAAAATAAAAGAACAATAGTTTGTTATTTCAAACTACCGTTCTCTTATTTTATTTCTTCATATCTTCAAGTTTATCATATAAAGCATGCATTAAAGTATTAGTCATATCATCAGTATAACTCCAATACATAATACCAG
>JAEEHM010000019.1 GCA_016280895.1 Bacillota bacterium | reverse complement strand
TACTCTTAATGAAGAAGAAACAACCAAAATAATTCTTCAGAAAGGATATAAATCACATGTCTATTATAGCACACTTTCAATACTCTAGTAAAGAAAAATTAAGAATTGTTAATATGTATCGTAATGGGAGATTCTCTATTAACTCTATTTGTTCAAGATATCGCATCTCTAAAGCTACTCTAATGCGTTGGAATAGAAAATTTGATGGTTCTATTCAATCTCTTGATAATTTATCTCGTAGACCTAAATCAATGCATCCTAATGCTCATACTCCAAAGGAAATAGAAAAAATAATTAATCTAATTAGACGCAATCCCCATATTGGTTTAACTGAACTTTATTCAAAATTAAGAGTCCAAATTAATTATTCTAGATGCTATTCTAGCTTATATCGTTTTTTAGTCAAAACAGGACATTATAAAAGAAATAAAACTATTTATAAAGTATATAAGCCTAAAAAATACTTTACTCCTGAATTATTAGCAGAGAAAATGCAATTAGATGTAAAATACGTTCCACGCGATTGTAACGCCAATTTACAGGACGATTATAAATATTATCAATACACTATTATAGATGAGGCTTCTAGAGAGCGATTCATTTACGCTTATAAAGAACATTCTTCTTTCTCAACCATTGATTTTGTGAAAAGAGCTATTGCGTATTTTGGATACATCCCTAAAACTATACAAACTGATAATGGTTTTGAATTTACTTATACAACTGATACTAAAAATGATCAAATCCATCCTTTTGATGTTCTTTGTAATGAATTGAATATCGAACATAAACTTATTAGACCTAGAACCCCTAGACATAATGGTAAGGTCGAACGTAGCCATAGAAATGATAATGTTAGATTCTATCAATACCTTAAGTTCTACAGTTTTGATGATCTTCAAAATCAAATGGCGTCTTATTTAAAACGCTCAAACAATATCTGCATGACTCCATTAAACTATAAAACTCCAATTGAAAAAAGAAAAGAATTGATTAGTCAAAATAAAGTCTTTATTAGAAATTAAGCTCTTTCTATTTTTCTTTCTTTCCCAGGGGGACACATTCCCCCTTCAACCCCTTTGTTTTCTTCTTTATTTTTTTAATTTATTTTGTCTCATTTGTTTGACAATTCAACATTTATTAATTAGTAAAACACGAAAACAATTACATTAAATATAAAAAAGTGGTTAATAATAACCACTTTTCAACTATTTATTTCACTAATCTAGTAATATTACCACCAGTTAATACAACCATTCTAATTACTTCTGGTTCATATTCATCAGCAGCAATAGTGATTGCTTTATAACAATTATTCATTGCGTTAACCTTTAAATAATTAGCATCTTTACTTACAAGTCCAACTTCTTTTAATAAATCAAGATTAATCTTATAAGAAGTCTTAAATGCAGCTGATAATTCACCAATTGATATTTCCGCAACAACTTTCTCACCTTCAATTGGTTTTCTTACTCTAAGCATCATACATTTTTTAGCAAGTCCATCGCTAATTACTGAGCTATGATCTTTAGTACATGATGCACGTAAAAATTCTTCACCACCATTTTCAATTAATAGTGCCTTACTTGTAGTGTTGAAATCAGGCATAAAATCAAATGGTTTAACCTTTGTTTTCGCAATCTTTAATTTCTTAGCTAATGCTTCTAATAATTCTAAAGCATATTTATATCCTCTATCAGATGCAATTCTAAATAATAATGGAATATTTTCATATTTCTTAATATCCTTAACATCTTTATGATGATATTTCTTAACTTCAAAATCAGCTGGTTTTAATGCATAATATACCTTTAATGCTTTAGGGAAGATTGTAACTTTAAATACAACTTTTCCTTTATATGCATAAGTATCACCAGTATTATTAGATTTAAACTTTAATGCTTTATAGCATCTTAATTCATTTCTTAAATCACTATAGAATTGTTGAGTACGATCAGATGCAATCTTTAACTTCAATAATACTTTTTTATTGTATCCTTGTAAAGCAGCATCTTCTTCTTTATCTACTTCATTATCATCTTCTTCATCATCTTCACTATCGTCATCTTTCTTAGCAGGCTTCTTTTCTTCTTTCTTAGCCTTCTTAGCTTTTTCGATTTCTTTCTTTTCTAGTGTTTCTGATTCTTCAGGTGTTAATTCTTCTTCTTGAGTTTCTTCATCAGGATCTACTGCAGGTTCTGGATTAGAAATAACTTCATCTTCACCCATGATTTCTTTTGCTTGTTCTAAGAATTCTTCTTGTGCAGATTTAGTTTCTTCTTGAACTTCATTAGAAGTTTTGTCTTCGTCAGAAGTTTTTTCTTCTTCATCAAGAGCTTCTTCAGCAACTGGTTCTTCAGCTGGTGCTTCAGCTTGTTCTTCTTGAACATCTTCAGATGTTTGAGCTTCTTCAACAACTGGTGCTTCTTGAACTTCATCAGAAGAATTGTCTTCAGCAGGAGCTTCAGCAGGTTCTTCTTGAGGACTTAATTCTTTCTTTAATAATTCTACGAATTGAGCATCATCAGCATTAATAAATTCATTTTTCTTTTCATCATCAATGTCTAATGTATCAAAATCAAATTTCTTTAATTCCTTCTTATCATAGCCTTCTTTAACTAATCCCTTGAAAGCTTTTTTAAATTTTCCTTCTAAAATCTTCTTTTCTTGTTTTGTTAGTTCTGCCATAATCTACCCCTTTACTTAGAATTATTTTCTACATATTTTATATAACAAATAAATGAATAAACACAATTAAACAGCAAAAGTGCTGCAAGTAATACATTAAGTGCCAACATTCCTTCAAATTTATTTACAACATTGTAATATCCATTTGAAAATAATAGCACGATAAAAAATAATATCAAATATAGAGGACCAAGTGTCCTAATCTTTCTTGAAAATATTTCAAATATCCAATACAAGCTAAATAATAACACAATCACAAGGGCTGCAATACCAGCACCTATTTTTAATCCACTACCTCTGAAATAATCTATGAATCCAAATCTAAATCCATATTTTACATCAACAATAGTCATTCCTGGAGCATACACAAATGTGAAAATCACCGCAGCAATAAATACTCCAATTGCGATTAAGCATATTATTATTTCTAATAATTTCATACTTTTTGGATTACCTAATCTCTTCATTTTTCTATCCTACTTTTTTTATTTAATCATTTATACCCTATATTTTATATTAAAATAAATTATTTTTCAACTGTTTTATTAATTTGTGCTAAAAACATTAATATAATAAACCAATAAAAAGTAAGAATCATTTATTTCTTCTTTCAATTCTTTACTTATATTTAATCCATTTATATAATCATTATCTATCTCATAAGTATTAAATTCAAAAGATAAATCATCATAATTGATAATTGTTTTTTCACTTAAGCCAGTACTAGCTACGCTAATAACATATTTATAATTAAGATTAGCAATATCATTATCAACATTAATAAGATGATTTATCTCATAAATATAATCATTATTGAATTTATAGAAATAAAAATAATCTTTTATATCTTTCCCATAACTTACTTTAATAGAACCATCATCATATCTATTTAATCTATTTTCTTCTTTTAGTGTTTTTAATAATAATTCAGTATCACTTATCACATTATATTCTTTTTTGAATTCACTTGCATTATTATATTCATCACTAATGATAATACTTATCTCATATCTTCCTTCTTCAAAGAAGATAATATCTTTATCACTCTTTAAGAAATAATTGCTTTTATCACTAATATTTTCAAAGAAATAGCTTTCATCATATTCGATACCAACTAATAAATTATCAATTAATTTTGTTTCATATTTTGGTGCCTTAGTATCTTTGACTTTAATTGATCTAATTAAATCATCAACCTTTTTATTATTTTTGTACACAAGATATTCAAAATAATATGAACCAACCTTATTAATATCTAAATTAGTTCTTATTTCATATTGATAATTAGGTGAAATATTAATACCAGCATCTTCATATTCATCACCAATTTCAATAATGATATCATCACTACCTTTTAATGAAATCTTATCACTACATCCAAACATCAACATTATTAAGAAAATAATGATGATCAGCAATACTTTTTTCATACAATTTCCTCTCATATTTATATTATATCACAAATACATAAAAAAAGCATCTATGTAATTAGATACATTTCCTATTTTCATTTTACAATATTTAAGCATTAAAAACCTAAAATCTCTTTAATTTATTTGTTGACAATTATAGTTAGCCATAGTATAATTATTGTGTCAAGTGTAAGTCCCTTATTAGTGCCGTCTACTAGGTAAGCACTATGTGTTAGTGTCACGTAAGGGCTGTGACAATTGAAAAACAAATAAAACCATACAATTTCAAAATTGTATGGTTTTTTATTAATATGCTCTATTATTAGTAACATAATATTTAATTTCAATATTTTCATTATTCGCAACATAATCAATGTATTTCATGACAACATATGATGGAATCGCAAAACCTAAGCTTTCAGATGTTGTTGTTACAGTTTTAAATGAATTAATACCAATAACAGCCCCATATTTATTTGCAAGTGGTCCACCACTATTTCCTTCATTGATAGCAGCATCAGTTTGGATTGCTGCAACTGTAACACCACTTGATGTGAAATTACGATATGGAGCACTAACAACACCACTAGTTACAGAAATACCATAACCATTCGCATTACCAATAGCAACTACCATTTCACCATAATATAATTTGATAGCTTCTTCAGTATAAAATTCATCACTAGATGGATCTGTCATATTGAAGAAAGTTACATATTGAATATTTTCAATTTCACTCTTATCTTTCATTTTAAGAATAGCTAAATCTAAATCTTCATCATATGCTACTACTTCTACATCAAATTTTATATCACTATCTGCAAAATTGATTTTTATATCCCTACTTAAATATTTTAAATCTTTATAATTCTTTTCATTTTCGATACATACAACATGGGCATTAGTCATTAAATAACCATCACTATTAATGAAAAAACCAGTTGCTTCCGATGATTGAGTATCACTTACAGTACGTGTTGAATATCCACCAAAGAAACCTCCATATCCATAAGTATATGAATATTTAATAGTAGTTTCAATTTCTACTGTTGCTGGCATTACAAGTCCGGCAACAACAGTTGCCACATCACTATCAGCAACTACTTCTTCATTTTTTACATCATTTAGGCTTAGTCCATATTTAGTATCAATGACATAAGAACTAGTTTCTTTATTGTCACTTCCTTCAAAAAATGAACAGCCAGTAAATAATAATAATGATAACAACAATACAATAATTAATAATAAATTTTTATTTTTTTTCATAATAAAAACCTCCGTTTAAATATGATTATATTTTACTCGGAGGTTTTTAAATGAATCTTAAAAATTTAAGTTTTTAATTCTTATTTAAGATTAACAAACTATGTTTACAATTTTCTTAGGAACTACAATTACTTTCTTAACTGGTGAAGTAATAAATGCTTTTACCTTATCATTGTTAAGAGCAATCTTTTCAAGTTCTTCCTTAGCGATGTTAGCATCTACTTCAATCTTATCTCTAATCTTACCATTTACTTGAATAACAATAGTTACAGTATCATTTGCAAGCTTATCTTCATCAAATGTAGGCCACTTATCATATGCCATTGATTTTGTAGCTTTAAATACTATTTCATTTAATTCTTCAGTAATATGAGGTGCAATCGGATTCAATAATCTTAAGAAGCCTTGTAAATATTCCTTCTTGATATTTGGATTTTTGTAACATTCATTTACAAAAATCATCATTTGTGAGATAGCTGTATTGAAACGTAAGTTTTCATAATCTTCAGTAACCTTCTTTACTGTTTGATGGTATACCTTATCAAGACTATTATTACTATCATCAATCTTAGCAACTTCAGTATATAATCTATATACACGTTCTAAGAATCTTCTTGGTCCACCAACACCTTCAGTGCTCCAAGGCTTTGTAGCCTCAAGTGGTCCCATAAACATTTCATACATTCTTAATGTATCAGCACCATATTCTCTTACAACATCATCTGGATTGATAACATTGCCACGAGATTTACTCATTTTTTCACCATCTTCACCTAAAATCATTCCTTGATTGAATAATTTTTTGAATGGTTCTTTTGTTTTTACGATACCACAATCATATAAAACCTTATGCCAGAATCTTGAATATAATAAGTGAAGTACTGCATGTTCAGTTCCACCAATATATAAATCAACTGGTAACCACTTATTGATCTTATCTTGAACTTCTTTTGATGATAAATCTAGATAATCATCGCCATCTTTAAGTAGATAGCCAATATAATACCAACAAGAACCAGCCCATTGTGGCATAGTGTTTGTATCACGATGTCCTTTAACACCATCAGCTCTTGTAACTGTTAACCAGTCCTTCGCATTTGCAAGTGGTGATTCACCAGTTTTAGAAAGTTCAATTTTAGGAAGCTTTGGAAGTTCTAGTGGTAAATCTTTTAATTCCAAACAAGTGATTGTACCATCATCCCACATAATGACAGGGAATGGTTCACCCCAGAATCTTTGACGAGAGAAAATCCAATCTCTTAGACGATAATTGATTTCTTTCTTACCAATCTTCTTTTCTTCTAAGAATGCAATCATCTTATCAATTGCATCTTGTTTGTTTAAGCCATTTAAGAAGCCAGAATTGATATGAAGACCATCTTCAGTATAAGCAGCCTTGCTTAAGTCCATCTTATCTTTTCCATCTAGAACTGGAATAATATCAAGTCCAAATTTAACCGCAAATTCATAGTCTCTGTCATCATGAGCAGGAACAGCCATAATTGCGCCAGTTCCATATGATGATAATACATAATCCGCAATCCAAATTGGCATCTTCTTATTATTAACTGGGTTTACTGCATAAGCACCAATAAATACACCAGTCTTATCTTTATTTAAATCAGTTCGATCAAGGTCAGATTTAGATTTTGCGAAGTCAATATATCTCTTAACTTCATCTAATCTATCCTTAGATGCTATTTTTAACACAAGCTCATGTTCTGGTGATAATACACAATATGTAGCACCAAATAAAGTATCACAACGTGTAGTAAACACATCAAAATTATAATCAGTATCAGCAACATTAAATGTTACTCTTGCACCAATTGAACGACCAATCCAATTTCTTTGCATCTCTTTCACATTTTCAGGCCAATCAAGTAAGTCTAAATCTTCAAGTAGACGATCAGCATATTGAGTAATCTTTAAAACCCATTGTTTCATTGGTTTTTTGATAACAGGGAAATTACCTCTTTCTGATACCATCTTACCATCTACATTTAATACTTCCTCATTTGCAAGTACTGTACCTAAGCCTTCACACCAATTTACTTCAATATCTTTAATTTCTGCTAGGCCTTTTTCATAAAGCTTAGTGAAAATCCATTGAGTCCACTTATAATATTTAGGATCACAGGTAGTAATTTCTCTATCCCAGTCATAAGATAAACCTAAGAATTCTAATTGATTCTTAAAGATTTGAATATTCTTTTCAGTGAATGTTCTTGGATCATTACCTGTATTAATTGCGTATTGTTCAGCAGGAAGTCCAAATGCGTCCCATCCCATTGGGTGCATTACATTGTATCCTTGCATTCTTTTCATTCTTGACACAATGTCTGTGGCAGTATAGCCCTCAGGATGACCTACATGTAGACCAGCTCCTGATGGATATGGGAACATATCCATAGCCCAAAACTTAGGCTTATCTGATTCAAGAGGCGCATGGAAGATATCTTCTTCTAACCATCTCTTTTGCCACTTCTTGTCAATTTTAATATGATCATAACTCATTTTTCTATACCTCACTACTTTCTATCCGAACTTATTAATTTTGATATAATACTTGTTGAACCAATAAATGTGTAAACAACAGAAATCACAATACCAATAAATGAGAAAATATTTATACTAAATAAATTAGTAAGCACCACACCAAGCGCAAATGGTGCTGTATAATAAACACTCATCTTAAACATCGCACTATAATTTAAATAACCTCTAAATTTAAATACAAATGATAATGATAATAAAAGCGCAATGATAATCAAATACCCAAAATATCTAATTATTGAAGAAATAATAGTTGCTGCAATAGTAGATTTATAATAATCTTTTAATATTGAATCAACAACACTAAAAATATCATCCCATTCAGTACTATTCTTATTAGAAAGCTTTGATAAATCAAGATCTTTCAATACGTCATAATCTGCATATTTCCCCTCAAACATCCTAATGTATGAGAATCTAACGCAGAATCCATCTTTACCTAGTTCAATAACATAGATAGCACTTAAATTATCATCCTCGGCCTCACTTAATCTTACCTTGATGAGACT
The DNA here is from genome assembly GCA_016280895.1 of Bacillota bacterium. Lineage (GTDB taxonomy): Bacteria > Bacillota_I > Bacilli_A > ML615J-28 > CAG-698 > RGIG3506. The sequence goes on along the minus strand of JAEEHM010000019.1, from coordinate 4,586 downwards.
ACTTAAATATTTTTCATAGCTTGCATCACTTTTTCCACTTGTGTTAACAAGTAAGCTATTTTCAATTTTATAATCAATATCTTCACCATTAAATACCGATGCCACACTTAATTTAGTATTATAATCTAAACCTGTAAATGTAAGATTAGAAATAATAATCGGAATTGTCATCAAAATTGCATACACAATCAAGATTAAAAATGGCATGTACATTTTGTCTTTGATATATTCAATTATTTTCTTCGGCGCAAATAAGCCATCTCTTAATCTCTTATACATAATATTAAATCCTTTATTTATATATTATACTAAATTTCTTACTTTTTTACAAGCAAGATATAAAAAAATAAAAGATAAGTTCATAAATTAAAACTTATCTTTTATTTATTTACATAGATATAGATCTATATTATCTTCTTCTATGATGTTTTTTATGTCTTGGTTCTTCTTCAGGAATACCTTCAGAAGATTCTTCAACTGGTGCTTCTTCTTCAAAAGGAACAGCTTCTTCAGTTTGTTGTTCTTCTAAAACTGGCGTTTCTTATTCAGAAACATCTTCAGGTGTGTTTTGTTCAGTAGTTATTTCTTCAGTTTGTTGTTCCTCTTCAGCAGGAACTTCTTCCTCAGCTGATGTCTCTTCTTCGACAGGAGCTTCTTCCTCAACTGGTACTTTCTCTTCTAAAGTATTTTCTTCGATTGGAGTCTCTTCTAAAGCTTCCTGTTCTTCTTCAACTGGTGCTTCTACATAAAGATCAGCCTTTTCTTCTTCAATCTCTGCTTCCTTAGGTTTGTTTTCTTCTTTTAATCCACCAAGTAATTCATCTAAGCTTTGATTTCTAACATCAATTAATACTGCACCTAATTCATTAACCATCGCAATTGATTGACTGCGATCAACTTGAATCTTTAAATCCTTTGCTTTTGATTTAGAACTCATATTCGAAGAACCTAAACTAAATACTTGAGTTTCCATTTTTTTACCTGAAATAGTGATCTCTACTGAAGCAGCTTTATTCTTAAAGAACTTAACTAGGAAGATAATAGCAAGTAATAAGAATAAACCAGCAAATCCATATAAAGCATAATTCATATAAGGAACTGGTAAGTCAACCTTCCATCCAACAATACCAGCAACAATGGCTAATATAAGGAATAGAATGCTAGCAATTAAAGATGGCTTTGTGTTAGCATATGATGTAGATAGATATTCAGCTTCACTAACAGGAATTTCTTTACGAATTACACTATTTCTATCCATTATTTCACTAATAACTCTCTTATTAGTTACAATTAAACTTCTTTTACTATTCTTTATTTTTCTAGTTGTATAATCAAATCTTTTGATTATAACTTCATTTTTTGCTAACATAAGTGTCATTCTTTCCCACCTTCTTTCAATTCACAAATATGTGCGCCTAATTTGTCCACAAATAATTTTATTTGGCCAATATTAATTGCAACTTCAGTTTTTTGTTCTTTTGTTTTTTCGACTTTTACTTTCTTTGTTTTCTTTCTTTTCTTTTTTTGCTTTTTAGCATCTAGATCAATACCTTTTAATGTTAAATGATCAAATATTTCATTATAAGAATAAACATCAATATAAAAAGCACTAGTCTTTTTTCTTAAAAAGATAGCAATAAGTAAGATGATTAAACCCAAAGCAGCAAGGCCAATACCATATAATCTATTGACAAGAATTCCTAGTGGAACTGCTCCTGCAATGAATAAGCAACATAACACAATCACAACTGGTGACAATGGTAATTTACCTTCTGTTACACCATAATCCAAACTATCAATGTTTTTGACTAAAACTTCATCTAAAGATACTTTATCTTTCTTTGCTTCCACATTTTCTATTTTATGAATCAAACGATAATTAGTCAAAATAAGGGAAGCACTGCTACTAAAATCTTTACTCTCTTGATGTACATATTCAAGATTATTAACAATGTATTCTCCTTTTGCAAGTTTTAACTCAATCCTCTCTCTTTTTCCCACAAAATTCTCCTTTCTCTTTAATAATTAATTAAAATTAACTATTACAATACTATTATATAATTTCGTATAAGCGAATGTCAAGCGTTTTCATAAATCGATAAGGATAAAAATAAAAGATAAGTTTGAAATAATCAAACTTATCTATTTATTATTCATATACACTTATATAAACATCACTCATAGTAGTAATATTTAATTCTTTACTTCCACCAAAATCATATTCAGTATCAGAAATTTTATTATATTCAAAGCCGCTAATATGCACAGGTATAACATCATCTGCATTTTTACCAGCAGCAGAATGTAATTTTAATTTAAGCTTAAATTTCATATCAGAACCTAAATATAGATTAAAAGCTTTATCTCTTGCTTCAAATGTAATTCTTTCAAAAGAACCAAGCTTAATTGTTGTTGTGCTTTCAACACCACTACCATCAAGCGTACCAATTCTGTCACATGTTAAATTAGTATCCTTAAATACAGAACCAAAATTTTCAATTCTTCTGATGTATTTCGCATTAACATTAATTGATGCATAGCTAGAATTCATTCCTAGAGAAGCGATTTCTAAAGCTTCCAAATTAAAAGAAACACCATCTTTTACATCTTTACTATTTCCACCAGCAATAAATACTTCATCAGCATCACATATTTTAATATTGATATTTCCTCTATCTGATGTATAAGAAATCTTTTCCATACAATTATCATATGTAGAAAAATCAGCATTAAAATTAGCAGTGTGAGTAATACCACCTAAATAATATTCATCATTTTGAGGAACAGTTACTTTTAAATTCTTCTTTATTCCATCAAATTCCTTTAATCCACTTTTTCCATATTGAATTAAGATATAACTCTCATCAGATGTTACATCATATTTATAATGCACTTTTTGATCATCAGTAGCACTACCTTCAATTTCTTCTTCTATAATGATAGTGTTTTTATCATGGGTATTTAAGAATACTTCACCAGCATACCAATTGATGTGAATACTTTTTAATTTTATTTGTTCTTCTATTTCCGCATTGCCAATACTGTATTTATCAGCCATGATGTATGTGAATTTATAATGATCCATTGAAAATAAACCACAGCCAGATAAGATAAACACAAATATCAATAAAATAATTAAAGATAAAGATTTTTTCATATTTAGCCCTCCTAATAAAAAACTCCTATCTTCTAGGAATTTTTTATTATATATTTTTTATTTTGTTTTTTCAGTATATTCGCTAGCATTAGGAACATCAATAGTAACAGCATCTAAAGATAAGAATTCAATTTTAATTGTAGATGTCTTTCCTTCTTTTACGAATGTACCTACAAATTCTTTTACTTTATCGCCACTTAATTTTAATGTTAAATCAATGCTATCCATTGCTTTTAACTTTTCAATTTGTGCTTCTGCTTCTAATACTTCATCATCTGGAATATCATCAGCAACAGCTAAAGATGCTAAATCACATGTAAATTTATATTCACCATCAGCAACTTTAGTCATAGATGAAGCAGCAAAGAATTGCTTGTTGAAAACATCTAAAGCTTTTTTAATATACTTATCTAAAGTATAATCAGATGCAATACTTGTAAGTTCTGCATCACTTGGACTATATTTTTCTTTAGGTGCATTATATCTTGCAACATAACATACGCCATCTTTTACATAAACACTAACTTCACCAAGTGAATCAGTAAGTACTGTTGCTAAAGATTTAATCTTTCCATTTTCAATATTATATTTAACATCAATAACTTCATTTGAATCGCTTGTTAAAGTAATTTTAGCACTTACAGAATTTGCTTTTGCATATTCTTCAACAGTTGCATTTAAATTAGCTTCTACATCACTTGCAGATTTTTCTTTTCCACCTTTTTTACATCCAAATGTGAAAGCTAATAAGAAAACTAATAATAAAATCGGTAAAAATCTTTTCATACTCAAATCCTCTTTTTCTATACATCTATTATAATATATTTTTAAATCTTTTGCAAGCAATTAAGAAATCTTATTTAAATACACAATTGAAATACTTGAATTCACTTGGAATGTTTGTTGGAAGTCCTGATATCATAGAAACATCCACAAAATATTTATTTAAATCAATTTCTTCATCTAAATATACATATTTATATAAAGCACTAATCGCTTCTATTGATATTTTCTTTGCTTTTTCCATTAAATCAAAGAAAGAATCAATTGATGTAATCGTATCATCAGCTGGATTAAACCATCTTTCATGTTTAAAATTAAAAATATCAAATCTTCTACTATTGATTGTTTTATTATAATAGCTTAAATAATTTAAATCATAAACTGTTTTTCCATTATCAAGTTTAGAGAAAATCTTATTCTTAAAACCAATTGGATCATATATCCAGAAGAAAAATCTTCTTTCACAAGCTAAACTCTTATTTATTAGCTTATGTGCATTACTTAAATCATAGGCTTGTTCATATACAAGGTCTAAATCATTAAATATTGATTTAGGTAATTTCTTTAATTTATTAATTTTATGATTAAGATTGAAAGTATTTGGATTTGCGTTGAAATAATTTTCAACGATATAAGCATCCATTGC
>JAEEHM010000118.1 GCA_016280895.1 Bacillota bacterium | reverse complement strand
TGTTTCTTCTTCATTAAGAGTATAAATCATTTTTGTGTTTTATACAATATACAAAAGTCTCATATGTATTGTAATATAACATAAAGTATTAGAGAAAATCTAATACTTTTTTTGATTTTTAAGAATTATATGATATAATATGCGATGTATATAAAAGGGGCTAATATGAAAAAAGGATTTTTATTAATAGTATTAATTATATTTACATTTTTATTTAGTGCTTGTGCAACTATTTATAAAACTGTAAAATTTGATGTTGATGGAGAGATTAGTGAAGTACAAGTTGAAATCAAATCAAAGGTAGAAAAACCAGTTGATCCTGTAAAAGCAGGATATAAATTTATAGGTTGGTTTTTAAATGATGAAGAATTTGATTTTGATTCTAAGATTTTAAAAGATATTACACTAGTTGCTAAATTTGAAGAAGATAATGGAGGAAGCCTTAATCCAATTTATTATAATGTTGTATTCAAAGATTATGATGGTAGGGTATTAAAAGAAGAAAGTGTTGAAAGTGGTCATGCTGCAACCTCACCTGCAAATCCTACAAGGGAAGGCTATACATTTAAAGCTTGGGATAAGGCTTTTGATAATGTAAATAGTGATTTAGAAATTACTGCTTTATATGAAAAAGAACAAGAAACTCCTACATATTTCACAGTAACATTTAAAGATTATGATGGTAAAGTATTAAAGACTGAAACTGTAGAAGCAGGCAAAAGTGCAACCTCACCTGCAAATCCTACGAGAGATGGTTACACATTTAAAGGCTGGGATAAAGATTTTAATATCGTAAATAGTGATTTAACTGTTACTGCAACTTATGAAAAAGAAAACGAGGCACTTACATATTTCACTGTCACTTTTAAAGATTATGATGGTAGAACTATTAAGACTGAAACTGTAGAAAAGGGTAAGAGTGCAACCTCACCTGCAAATCCTACAAGAGAAGGATATACTTTTAAAGGCTGGGATAAGGCTTTTAATAATGTGGTAAGCAATTTAAGTGTAATGGCTACTTATGATAGAATTACATTTACTGTAACATTTAAAGATTATAATGGTACTGTTTTAAAACAAGAAACAGTAAATTATAATGAGAATGCTACTGCACCTGCTAATCCTACAAGAGATGGTTACACATTTAAAGGTTGGGATATAGATTACACAAAGGTTAAAAGCAATTTAGTTATAAATGCTACTTATCAAGAAAATAGTGCTGATTTAGAATATGCGATTGTATATAATTTAGGTGATGGTACTTGGGAAGCTTTAAATAAGAGTGAATATATCAAATTATTCTTAATTGATTTCTATAATTTTGTAAATCCAAGTGAATCCTTAAATGAATTCATGTATGATAGTGATAACAATTATAAAGGCACATGGAATAATTACTTAGGTGGTTATTTTCCTGATGGCACAAACAAATTATTAAAGAACAATGATTTTAGTTTAGATGATGATGCTTATTTCTTAAATTCTAGCTTATATAAAGAAAGATGGAGTCAACTTGCTAATTGGGTTAAAGATATGAATAAGCGTTTTGGTGATACAAAGGAAGCTAATTATTATGGTGGCTCTGTTGATTTCTATCGTTATTGTATAGATGATGCACAAGGATATGCATCTATTTATGGTGATAAATTTAATAATTATCCAATAAATATTAGTATTAGTCTTAATTCATATAAGAAGTCAAATACTGATATCATCTTACCAAGTCCTTATCGAAGTGATTTCTTAGGTTGGTATTTGAATAGTGATTATAGTGGTGAAGCTATTTCTAAGATAAAAGCAAATACTACTGGTGCTTTAAGCTTATATGCTAAATGGAAAGATGCAAGCACACAAACATATGAAATATCATTTGATGTTGCTGGTGGTATTAAACTAGATAATATCACTGTTGATTCTAGTCAAAGAATAGTACTTCCAAGAACTACAAGAGGTGGATATTTATTTAAAGGCTGGAGCTTAAATGGTAATGTGTATAATAAGGGTGATGAATATATTCCATCATCATCAGTTACTTTTAAAGCAATTTGGGCTGATAACTTACAAAATTTAGTTTATAGTGGTTCTAATGTTACTTATCGAAATTCAAGTACTGTTGTTCAAATACCAGTTGAATATGAATCTAAGGTAAGTGAATTTAGAGGTGCTTGGGTATCTTGTTATGTTGGTGATTATAGTGCATCAACAAACAAAAATACAATGATGTCTAATTTAACTGAAGTATTAGATTTATTAGAATCATACAATATGAATGCGATAGTATTCCATATTCGTATTATGAATGATGCTTGCTACAAAACTGATATGGCTCCAATTAGATCAGCATTTGGTTCTATTGATACATTCAATAGCTGGGATTACTTAACTTGGTTTATTGGAGAATGTCATAAACGTGGAATTGAGTTCCATGCTTGGTTAAATCCATATCGTATTAGTGCTAATGGTTATTCAATCGATGCTACAGTAGATGATGTTGCCGCTAAATATGCAGCATATCCTAAAAATGCAGCTAGTAAGGCTGAAAATATTTTGATGACATATCGAGATGAATCTAGTAAAGGTGCTATTTTAAATCCTTGTAAAGAAGAAGTGCAAGACTTTATTGTTGATGTATGCTTAGATGTAATGGAGAATTATGATGTTGATGCTATTCACTTTGATGATTATTTCTATGCACAATTATCTTCTAATAATTCTTTCTTAAATGAAGCTGATAAAGCTGACTATGAAGCATATATTGATGCTCATCCATCTTGTGGATATAGTAAGACATCATCTTCTAACAAACAACAATGGCGTCGTGATAATGTAGATAATTTCATTTATAAATTACATACTGCTATGACTGAATTTAATCAAACACATCATAGAGCAGTTCAATTAGGTATTGCACCTACTGGTATTTATAAAAATGGTAATGGTAAAGTTACTTATAATAGTGATGGTTCTATTACTACAACGGGATCTAATACTGGTGGTCAAACACATTATTCTTCATATCTATTTTGTGATACTGTAAAATGGATTAGAAATGAATGGATTGATTATATTTGTCCACAATCATATTGGGCATTCACTCATTCATCAGCTGGTTATGCAGATGTTGTTGATTGGTGGGATAAGGTTGTAGAAGGTACACATGTAAATCTATATACTGGTATGGGTATTTATATGTCTGTTGACTATACTTCATCTAAAAGTTGGGCAAGTGAAGCATATGAGGCTAGTAATCAAGTATTATATAACACTAAATTTAATAATGTGAAGGGTACTTGTATCTATGTATTCAATCGTATTAAGCGAATTCAAAATGATAGTTCTTTGATTGCACATGATGGCTTAATGAGAATTAAAAATGATTATTGGACTGAATATGTTAGTCCACCAGAAACAATGGCAAGTAAGTATAAAGGTTAAAATTGATTTGACTTTATTGATTACTTGTGATATAATATATTAGCAATTTAAGAATTGCCCTTGCCTATAGAGAAATAGGCCACAGACCAAAAGGAGGTAAAATATGAAAAAGTATTTAGGAATGTACATTATTCGTCCTGATTTTACTGAAGATCAAGTTAATTCTACAATTGAAGAGTTAAACAAAATCTTTACTGATAATGGTGGAGAGATCTTAGAAGTTGACAAATGGGGACTTAGAGACTTAGCTTATGAAATCAAAGATTTTTCTAAAGGTTTCTATGTAAAATTCTTTGCGAATGCAAACAATGAAGCTGTTGCTGAATTTGATAGAATTTGCAATATCAAAGAAGAAGTTATTAGACATATTCTAGTTAAGGACTAAGGTGTAAGTATGAATAAGGTTATATTAATTGGAAGAATTACAAAGGATCCTGAATTGAGAAATACTCCAACAGGTGTTCCTGTAGTTTCATTTACAATCGCTGTTAACCGAACATATCAAGACAAGAATGGTGAAAGACAAGCAGATTTCATTAATTGTATCGCTTGGCGTAACCAAGCTGAAAATCTAGCTAGATTTATTAAAAAAGGTGCCCAAATCGCTGTCGACGGTAGTCTTCAAACAAGATCATATGATGATCAAAATGGTGTAAGAAGATTTGTGACTGAAGTAATGGTTAATCAAATTACTTTCTTAGAAGCTAAGAGAGATAATGGAAATGAATTTGGTGATTTAAACCAAACATATTCTAATAATTATCAAAATAATAATTACAACAACAATAATTATCAAAATATGAATTATCCAAACCAAAACAATTATGGAAGACCAAATAATCAAGCTCCACAAAAAGAAGAAAACCCATTTGATGATATCGATAAGGAATTTGATATTTCTAACGATGATTTACCATTTTAATTATTAAATTAGGAGGAAGATAAAAATGGCAGTTTTTCATACAAAAAGAAAAAAGACATGTTATTTTACAGATCATAAAATCGAGAAGATTGATTTCACAGATTATGAATTATTAAGAAAATATGTTTCTGATCGTGGAAAAATCTTACCACGTCGTGTTACAGGTACAAAAGCTATTTACCAAAGAGAATTAGCTGTAGCTATTAAACGTGCTCGTCATATGGCATTATTACCATTCACAAGAGAATAGTAAATAACAAGTTAATAAAGAAATAAAGACTCTGCAAGTGAAATACAGGGTCTTTTTTTATCGTGTCCGATTTACAGGGTATATTTTAAAGAGGGCTTTTAAGCATGCACACATTATGTGCATTTTTATTTTTGAAAAATTATCAATAAAAGTATTGATTTTTCTTATCTAATTTTATGCTTTGTAGCTGTGCATTGCCTATATTTGCATATGTTTTAAGCAATATGGAGCATAGTGCTGTAGCTTTATAGGGCTAGGCTATTGCTAAAAATGGTGCAATTTAGAGCTATGCTTGATGATCAAGATTTTTGTACATTTGAGAGAAATTGAATTTATATTATAACACCTTGTTTAAGCACAGCCTGAGTTTATCTGAAAGATACAAAAATGTCTTTTTTAAAAGCTATGTTTAAACATGGTAACAAGTAGGTAATAACAATATTTAAAAAACTTGTTCGTTCAACTTGAACTAACAAGTTTTATATGCTATAATATATGCAAGGATGTGAATTATATGGTTATTATATTAAGTTATAAAATAGTAGAGGATATAAAATTTTTCTTAGAAGCTGAAAAAACAGATATAGAAACATTAGCAAAAAAAGCAAATATATCTAAAACACTTATTTACGAAATTTTAAAAAAAGGAACAAGTTCAAAACAGAATTGTGAGAGAATATATTCCTATATGTATAATTTGGGATATCGAATTAATAAAGTAAAAGAAGAATTTTTAAAAGAGACATCTAAATTTATTTTGTTTCATGGGTCAAAAACTGGTTTGCAGGAAATTAAATATGATGGATCTAGAAGAAATTGTGACTTTGGAGAAGGTTTTTATTTAGGACAAACTTATGATAATGCAGCATGCTTTGTATGCGAAAATGACAATTCCTCTATTTATTCTTTTGAACTAAATACAAAAGGATTAAGTATCTTAGAATTTGATTGTTCACTAGAATGGATGCTTGCTATTTGTTATTATCGAGGAACTATAAAAGAGTATAGTGAGTCAAAAATAGTAAAACAAATAATTGAAAAAGTTGAAACTTCAGATTTAATTATTGCGCCTATAGCAGACAATAGAATGTTTTATATAATGTCTTTATTTGCAAACGGCGATATTAATTCAAAAATTGCCATACATTCATTATCTGCATCATTTATGGGAAAGCAATTTGTATTAAAAACAAAAAAAGCACTTAGTAACTTGAAAGCTATTGAAAAATATTATATATGCCAACCAGAAAAAGATAGCTACATACAATTTTTAGAAAATAGGACAAATGAAATTGAAACAAAATTAAAGATGGCAAAACGCGAATATAGAGATGGATTATTTATTGAGGAGATTTTAAAATGAGATCATTAGATACAAATGGTTTAAGGTTATGTGAATATCAAGCAAAACTTTTTGAAACATCAGTCGATCGATTCACTTGCTCAACTAATATTTTCTTAAGAAGATTTTATTATTCAAATCTTTTAACTATTCTTGACAAAAATAATTCTTCTTTACTCTCTTTAGACGTTAATGAAGGTTTGGATGAAATAGAGAAGCAATTTGGCAAAAGCGATTATGGTAATAATAAGATAAGCAAAGATGTTTTATTTTGGATTGGCTATATGTATCGGTATATTTCTTATACAAGAAATATCAATACTCAGTTTTTATTCAAAACATTTAGTTATAAAAAACTAATTGAAATATATCCGGTTTATCATACTCAAGATTCAGAATGGTGTGTAAAAAGTATTTTAGAATTATTTAATCTGGATGAGAATTATTTTGATCCGAATTATCGATTAAAGCAAGCAATAGAAAATTCGAATAAAATGTAAAAGAATTAGTATTTGATAAAGATATTTATCAAAGAGAATTAACTGTAGACATCAAACGTGTAAGACATATGGATTTATTACCATTCGTTAAGGAATAAAGTTAATTTATGTTTAAACACAGCCTCAATTTGCCAGAAAGATACAAAAATGTCTTTCCTGGTAGCTATGTTTAAGCACTAATAATAAGTAAATAAAATAAATAAGACTCTGCAAACTATGCAGGGTCTTATTTATTATTTAGACTAGGAATAGAATAGTTCTAGATAAACACAAATTATAATATAAAGATAAATTTAAAAAATTGCTTGTATTGATAGTATAATTATGATATAATTATGATATATCAAGGAGGCATTTATGCAAAATATTAGACCATCTGCGGAATTACGAAATAAGTATAATGAAATATCAAATCTATGCAAAGAAACAAGAGAACCTGTTTTTATTACAGTTAATGGCCATGGTGATACTGTTATAATGAATTTAGAAGATTATAATCAAATGGTTGCTGAATTAGAACTTTTAAAAATGTTGGCCGAATCTGAAAATGATGTTATTAATGGTCGAGTAAAATCTTTTTCTGATTCTTTAGCTGATATAAGAAAGAAGTTACAATAATGAAATATATAATCAAAAGAACAGATAAATTTAATGATCAGTTAACTGATATCATTATGTATATAACTAGCAATCACTCAAATGCTGTAGCACTTGAATATCTAGAATATTTAGAAAAAGAGGTAAACAATTTATCTGATTATCCATATAGTGGAAGTGTGCCTAGATATCAAGCAATAGCCAAACAAGGATTTCGAGCAATTGTTTGCAAACAAAACATTATATTCTACAAAGCAAATGAAGAAAAACAAGAAATTATTTTGCATATTATTGTTGCAGCTAAGCGTAATTATATTAATTTAATTTAATCAAATAAGGAGATGAGAATGATATGTATTTTACAATAGTGTTTTTATTAATATTCTTAATTGATATAACTTTTAAAATAATATATGCAATTAAATCAAAACATTATACTTCTTTATTAATCATCATATTTGCAATTCCTTGGTTAGTATTTTTCTTTTCTGATGTGTTTTTAGGTGGAAGTGCATTTAATAAAGCAAGTTCTTCATATAATGAATATATTGAAGGTCATTATTATCTATTCAGTCATGGCGTTTATACTGAAGTAACTTACAATCAATTTATATATATGAAGGTCATAGAAATTATTGGAACTATTTCTTGGGCTTTAGGTTTCATATTATCTATTATTGTATATAAAAAGCATAAAGGAGAACAACAAGAATTAGTAAATTCTAATGATTCCATGAATACTCAATTAGAAAAAAGGTGCAAGGATAATAAAATATTTATAGGATTATCATTTGGTTCAGTGACAAGATTTCTCTTTATTTTGTTTATTCTATCTTCCTTAGCTGTATTTTTCATACGAAATTTTGATTATATTTTGATTCCACTTATATTAATATTTTGTTATATGGCTTTCAATATGATATATATGTTTTTAAGTGTTTGTCATTTTAAGAAAGAAACCATTAGAGTAAAACCAGATTGTTTATTCAAAAAATCTCAAGCTCAAAAAAGATTTGAGATAGCATATAAAGATATTGATTCTATTGAGTTAGTTAATCTTCAAGCTGGGTTTGATACTCAAAATAAACAAATAATGGAAAAAGGAAATGAATATACTTATGAGTTTATTTATCAAGTAGATAGTTTATCGTGTATTCTAATCCATATTATAAACAAAGAAGATGTAGAG
>JAEEHM010000117.1 GCA_016280895.1 Bacillota bacterium | reverse complement strand
TTGGAAGACCCTTGATGATTGTTAAAAGACCATCAAAATTAAATCCACCATCTTCATAAATTGTAGTATCATCTAATTGAATTCCTTTCACAAAACGGAATACATCAGACATATCAATTTCAGAGAATTTATCTTCTAAAATTGTTGTTAATGAATCAGATGTTACACCAGCAGCCTTAGCGATATCAATGATACCATCAACATCTAAAGATTCAGCGATTGTTACTAAATCTTCAGTATCCATATTAGTAAGGATATCTTCTAAGTCAGCTGATTGTAAAATTTCAGTATTAGTTACAACATCAACGATAGTTTCAACATCAACTGTTGTTAAGAAACCAACGATATCTTCTGCATTTGCATTGCTAATAACATTTTGTACATCAGCATCAACATCAAGTTCAGTGATAACATCAACGATAACGCTAGAATCTTCAATAATAGTCATCATATCTGTAACATCAGATAATGAAACTTCGATTTTTTCAGATGCAGCTTTTGCATCTCTAACTGTATCAATTAATGATGCTACTTTCAAAGCTGAATCAGGAGCAGTTACACCTAAATTTGCGTATGTTGTATTAATCGCAAATTGAGTTGCAGCATATAATTGATCTTCTATTTCATCTAAAGCATCACTTGCGTTTGCAGTAGGATGATCATTTAAGAATTTAGTAACATAATTGTCAACATAATAATTGACCATTGTGTCATACATTGTTCCATTTAAGAAATTGTCAATATTTTCTACATTTCCAGTCAATTGTAATTTCACAATATTAGTTAAAGTAGAAATATCAATTTCATCATATGGAGTAAGTGCTAACCTAAATGATAACCTAGTAAACTTTCCAGATACTTTAGTTTTATTACTTACATTTGTATAATTGTAATTTTCTTTTACAGAGTCTTTAATAACTTCTTTAAAAGTGTCAATTAAACGATCTTTTAGAGTCGTAAGATCACTCTTATTTATATCATCATAATCGAAAATGTCAGCACTAAATAGCAATTCTAATTTACCATCAGTATATGATAGCTTATAGAAGTCTTCTATATAGTTGACATCATTTGTAGCCTTGACCTTATTATTTCCAGAAAAACCAAACGCCAAGCCTAACAAGATAAACAATGATAATATGAGTGTTAAAATACGTCTCTTATTAAAAACATTTTTCATATTATTCTCCTCTTTTATTATTTATGTTTTTTTATTTTTTTCCTTGTTATTATGATAAACAAGCTTACAAAGCATCCACTTAGGAATACAATTCCTACGATCTTAATTATTTTAATTATACTTACTTTATCTTCAATAATTGGTCGTTCAAGTGGACGACTATTGAATACAGCTGTATAAACAGCATCTCCATCTACTTCTGTTATTGGTTTATCCCATCCGACAAATTCATAAGAGTAATCATCGTCACTTGCCTTCTTTGGTGATGATATATTATCTACTTTATCACCATAATGATATTTGGCTTCTCTGATTATTACTCCATCAGAAATAAATGTAACAATGTATTCAATATATGAATATGAAATTCCAATATAAACATCATCTTTTGGCATTTCGAACTCATCAGAATCAATTATTATCTCTTCCATTGATTTTGTGACATAATACACTTTATTTATGATAATACCTTTTTCAATTTCATCAATTGAAATTGTGATAATATCTCCACTTTTAGCAGAATTACTACTAATACTAAAGTTTATTTTATCATTTTTTAGGATATTAACAGCATACACAAATTCAAGCTTATATGTTGAATTAGTGCTCATATTGAATCTTAATAATCCACTACTATATGAGAATCTAATTTGTTCATTGTCCTTGTATAATCTAGCATGTTCAGCATCAATATTTAAATTGATGAGTGCTTCTAATGAATAATCTTTATCATTATTTGCAGCAATGCTGAAATTATAATTGCCATTATCTTCCACAATATCTAAATTAAGAGCTTCCACATTATCATTTTTCATCTTCATTAATGTTGATGTTGGAATTGTTAATTCATAATCATCATCAACAAGTTCGATTGATAATGCGTTTTGTTCAGTGATAGACTGTAATACTTCATTTAGATTTGCTGAAGAATCAAGACTTAAAACTGAATTAGTAGCACTAATTGCTTGATAAATTGCTTTATATGTTATATCCTTTGTTACTGGTTCTATTGTCTTATCCCATGAATCAAATAAATATACCATTTTATCAGTATTTTCTTTGATTAAGTTTTCTTTGCAAATTGGTATTTCATTATAATGATAATTCTCTTTATAAATCTTATTATCAATTTCCCAAGTTACTTCATACTCAATATATGTTTGACTAAATATTGGATACACAAATCCTTCTTTAGTTACGCAATTTAAATCAAGTATTTCATGGTCTTCATATTCCCAGCCAATAAATGTATAATTATAAACTTCATCTTTTTCCTTTTTTGGAATAATATCATCATAAACAAGATAAGATCCATTTGGAATTGTATATTTTGCGATAAATGAATTATCAAGATTATAGAATTCTACTGTAATTTCCTCAGTATTTTTAAATTTCTTAGAAAATTCAGTATTTAAAACTAAATCATAATCACTACTATAAGGAGTACGATACAATAAAACAGTATTATAAACTTCAAGTAATGATGAAATATCAGCAGGCATAACATATTCATTAGGTTTTAAAACCTCTTCTGGTTTAATCGGTCTTGTTGTCACTGTGGAAGTAGGTTCTTCTACCACTGCAGGAGCAACAGGCTGATTAACAACTTTTGGATATGTCGGTGCTTGTACTTCACTTGGTTTAGTCATGAGCTCAATATTTTCTGGATA
>JAEEHM010000116.1 GCA_016280895.1 Bacillota bacterium | reverse complement strand
CCGTGTTTTGGTTTATTTCTACCGTGTTTTTGTTTGTTTCTACCGCGTTTTGAAATTGACTGATATTATTTTTATTATTCTATATTTGAACTGTTTACTCGTCGCACACCCTTACAATTGGATAGAGTGCTGACGACTTTATAGTAAAATAATATAATAATAATAATAATAATAATTAGTTAATAAGAAAATTTATAGAGTTTAGTAACTAAGTAAATAATTAATGGAAGTAAGTGAACAAATAGTATATAAAAAAGATAAATTTTAATTAAGTGGAAAAAACGTATACAAATAACAAGTAATTAAATTTAAGTGAGCAATTCAAGGAATCTTTAATTTAGTTTAGTGGAAAATTAATGTATATATTTTACATTTCAATATTTAACTTGTAATTAAATTGGAAGAACTAAACTTCATATTTCAAAACTTGAATTTAAACGATACTATGGATAATCCTCAACCTTTTCAACTACAACAACCTGCTCCTCAACTAAAGATTATCAACGACCCACCCTTATTTTCGGGAATTACGAAAGACCTCGATGGATTCTTAACAAGGATAGAATTAGCCATCGAGGCAAATCCACAAAGATTTCCTGATGATAGAAGAAAAATTATGTTCGTCATTTCTTACTTTACTGGAAGGGCACTTAACTGGGCTTCTTGCTTGCGAAGAAATAATAATGTAGTTCTTGAAAACTACGAAAACTTTATTAACGAATTAAAGAGAAACTTTGGCGACCCTGATGTTGATGCTGCTGTCGCTAATGGGAAATTGGATAATATACGTCAGTTCAAGTATGGCCATGTTGTGGAATATATTACAGCATTCCAAAAGATAAGCCAATACTCGAACTTTAATGAGTCCGCAAAAATTTATATGTATATTAAAGGACTCCACCCAAAGATGAGGGAACGGTTAGCTCTCGTGAATCCAAATCCCAATAATTTAGAGCAGCTGTTTAGAGAATCTGTGAATATAGAATGTCTTACTAAAAGAAATGACATTCAAGAATATTACCTAACTCATCAAGACCGTAGAAACTATAATCAAGATGATCCAATGGATGTGGATCTATTTCGAATCAAAAAGGGTCAGAAAGTCACAAGATATTTCCCATCGCATAGCAAGAATTACATTGAAAAAGAATCAAATGCTATTGAAGAAAGAAGAAAGAAGGGATTATGTTTTAGATGTGGTCAAGCTGGGCACATTCAATTTAACTGCCCAAATAAAATAAGACCCAAAAACTTCAAGGTAATTAATAAAATTCAAAATGAAGAAATCCCTTCTTCTGCCACTTCTAACTCTTCTTCTGTTAGGAGAATCAAGAAAATTGAAAAGAATGAAATTGTCTACAAAGTTTTGGATATTGTTGAAAATGAAAATATTAATTTTAAAGGAAAAACTAACATTCTTGATTTTTATATCAAAACAAATGAATCTGAGGAAGTGAAAGTTAAGGTTTTAATCGACTCTGGATCTGACATTAACTGTATACACCCAGAATTTGCTCGTATTCATAAAATTAAACTGATGGATATTGATAACCCTTTTAAAGTTGCTGGTTTAGGTTATGGTCTATCTAACGTTAAGAAAATCACTGAAAAATGTATTCTTCGTTTCAGGAACCATTATGAAATAATTCAGTTGCATTCTCTTCGTATTCCGGATGTAGATATTATATTGGGACTCCCTTGGATCGAGAAGCACTGCCCCATCAACTATCACGATTCGAAGAAGATCTCATTTAGCTCCGGTTTTTGCGCCCGACATTGCAACGTAGGAAAAAGAAATAGAAAAGGAAAGAATAAGAAGAAGTTAAGTAAAATCTCTTTAAAAGGAAAGGAACCAATTGAAGAACTCGTCGAAACCAAGAAAGAAACTAATCTTAAGCGTAAGTATTCCTTTGAGTTTGACTCTGATGCCGATTCTGATGAAGAAGTTACAATTAGAGGTCGTCGTTCTAGAGTTAAAACTTGTAATGAAATAAAAGAAAATGATGATTTAAAAAATTTTTGTATAATTAATTATGATAGTGATATAAATGACAGTTTTATGTTTGATAGTGACGATGAAATTTATGAATTTAGTGATAGTAATAATATTAATTTAGATGAATTAAACAAAATTTGTAAAATTGGTATTTTGTGTAATGATAAATCAAATGTAATTAAAAATTGTAATTGTAATGATTATTTAAATAAAGAAAATAATAAAAAGTATATTTCTAAAAAGTGTTCTTTAAAAAATTTGTGTTGTATTTATAATTGTTTAAAAATTAGTAATTTTGAAAATGACTTAAATCAAAAAATTATAGGAGTACCTCCTATTTATAAAAAATATGCTGAAGTGTTTAATGAGAGGAATTGCGATGTACTTCCCCCTCATCGTGAATATGATTGCGAAATAAAATTAAAGGATAATTCAAATTTATTTTATGGTCCTATATATCCTTTAACTGAAGCTGAAAGAGACGAATTGAAAAAATATATTAAAGAAAATTTAGAAAAAGGTTTTATTAGAAAATCTACTTCTCCAGCTGGTGCACCTGTATTATTTGTTAAAAAGAAGGATGGTTCATTAAGATTATGTGTTGATTATAGAAAACTAAATGAAATGACAATTCGCAATTCTTATCCTCTTCCTTTAATTAGTGAATTAATAGATAGAGTTAAAGGTGCAAAATATTTTACTAAGTTAGATTTAAAATCGGCCTATAACTTAGTAAGAATTAAAAAAGGTGACGAGTATAAAACTGCTTTTCGTACTCGTTATGGGCATTTCGAATATTTAGTTATGCCTTTTGGTTTAAAAAATGCCCCTGCTACCTTTCAACATTTCATTAATGATGTTCTTAGTGATTATCTTGATGACTTTGTTATTTCGTATATTGATGATATCTTAATTTATTCAAAAAGCTTAGAGGAACATCATATTCATGTTAAAAAAGTTTTAAAGAAATTATTAGAAAATAATTTATTTGTTAAGCTTGAGAAGTGTGAATTCGACGTTACTGAAACTGCTTTTCTTGGTTATATTTTATCGAAAGATGGATTAAAGGTTGATCCTGAGAAAATTAAAGCTATTCTTGATTGGCCTACTCCAACTACAGTAAAAGAAGTACAATCTTTTATTGGCTTATGCAATTATTATAGGATTTTCATTAAAGATTTTGCTAAAATCGCTGGTCCTTTGCATAAGTTAACCAGGAAAAATGTACCCTTTAAATGGGGATCTGATCAACAGAAAGCGTTTGATAAATTGAAAGAATTGTTTACTTCTGCTCCTATATTAAAAAATCCTAATAGTAACAAGCCTTTTGTTGTTGAAACTGATGCTTCAAATTTTGCTGTTGGTGCAATTCTTTCTCAAGAATTTGATGGTCATTTGCATCCCATAGCTTATTTATCAACTAGTTTAACAAAATCGCAAAAGAATTACCCTATTTACGATAAAGAACTTCTCGCAATTAAGGTTGCACTAGAATCATGGCGTCATTATCTAGAAGGAGCTCGTCATCCTTTTACAATCTATACTGATCATAAAAACTTGACTTTTCCAAGGAAGCCGGAAATGCTGTCTCAACGACAAATTCGATGGTATGAATTTCTTTCCCGTTTTGATTTTAATTTGGTTTATCGTGCAGGAAAGAAATCTGGCAAACCTGACATTTTATCAAGAAGAAGCGATCATTTATTCGATTATTCTCGTATTGTTTCATGTCATGTTATTAACTGTTTTAATAATGATAATTCTTTGATTAAATCTATTTTGAATTCTCTCAAAGATGACGATTTATATAATGATATCAAATTATTTCTTTCGTGTAATAAAAATACTAAGGCTCCTATTAATAATATTAATAAATGTAAAATTGATAATGAAGGATTCTTACTTTTTGATAATTTAATTTATGTTCCTAAATGTTTACGCACAAGAGTTCTAGAATTACACCATGATTCTATTACTGCTGGTCACTTTGGTGTGAATAAAACTTTTGATTTATTAAATCGTAATTTTTGGTGGCCTAAAGTTCGTCAAGATGTTAAAAAATTTGTTAAGTCCTGTGAAACTTGTTGTCGAGCTAAAGTTCCAAGACATAAGCCATATGGATTGTTATCTCCACTTTCTACACCTAATAGAGCATGGTCAGATATATCAATGGATTTCATTGTTGAATTGCCTAAATCCAAAGATATGACAACTATTATGGTAGTTGTAGATCGTTTAACAAAAATGGCTCATTTTATTCCACTTCGTTGTCTTCCTACCACTACTATTGCAGCTGATGCATTTATTAATTCTATTTTCAAATTACATGGTTTTCCTAATTCCATTATTTCTGATAGAGGTACTCAATTTACCTCCGAATTTTGGAACAGACTTTGTGACCTACTAAGTATTAAACATTCGTTTTCTACTTCTAATCATCCACAGACTGATGGTCAAACGGAGAGGGTGAACGGGATATTGGAACAATATCTTCGTTGTTTCATAAATGAACGACAAAATAATTGGGTTGATTTGTTACCTTTCGCTGAATTCGCCTATAATAATACAATACAACAATCAATCAACCAATCTCCATTTTTCGCAAACTATGGATTCAATCCTAGATTTAGTTTAGAAATTCCCTCTAATGAAAGACCCCATAGAGCTGAACAAAGAGTTAAGGATATTAATGAAAATATAAAATTTTTAAAAGAAAACTTGAATAAAGCAAAAGAAACTTATAAAAAATATTCAGATCAGAGAAGACTACCTGCACCGGATTTTAAAGTTGGTAACAAAGTTTGGTTAATTAAAGGTAGTACAACTAAAAATGTTAAGAAGAAACTAGCTGATCAAATGCTTGGTCCTTTTGAGATTATAAAGAAAGTAAGTTCACTCGCTTACAAATTGAAACTTCCAAGTAATATGCGTTGTCATCCAGTTTTTCATGTATCTCTGCTTGAACCGTATTATGAAAATGAATTTGAAAATAGAAGCACTACGAAGAAAAGAAATATTAGCTTAACAACAGATACTATTAATAAAATTCCAGAAAAGATTATTGATATGAGAACTTATAGAGGAAAGAATCGCTTTCTTATATCCTGGAAAGGACTTAGTTCTAATGACAGTACTTGGATTGATGAAGATCAAATTTACGATAAACAATTGATCCAAGAGTATTATCGTAAAACCAAAAAGAATAAATCAAATAATAAAGAAGATATTTTAGGTGATAATGAAATTTATATAAAACACAGACATCAACCCTTCGTTATAGATATTCCTTCAAGAAGAATTAACCGTATGTTTCGCTGGAGCTCAACTTAGAGGGCGAGATTGTAAAGATTTAATAAAATCTTTAATACATTAATTAATTTATGT
>JAEEHM010000115.1 GCA_016280895.1 Bacillota bacterium | reverse complement strand
TTCATATCTTTAACCCAATTAGCAAGTTGACTCCATCTTTCTTTATATAAGCTAGAATTTAAGAAATAAGCATCATCATCTAAACTAAAATCATTGTTCTTTAATAATTTGTTTGTGCCATCAGGGAAATAACCACCTAAGTAATTATTCCAGGTGCCTTCATAATTGTTATCACTAGCATACATGAATTCATTTAATGATTCACTTGGATTTACAAAATTATAAAAATCAATTAAGAATAATTTAATATATTCATTCTTATTTAAAGCTTCCCAAGTACCATCACCTAAATTATACACAATCGCATATGTAGTATCTGAAGTACTTGCTTGATAAGTAGCATTTATAACTAAATTGCTTTTAACCTTTGTATAATCCTTATCCCAGCCATTAAATGTGTAACCATCTCTTGTAGGATTTTCAGGTGCAGTAGCATTCTCGTTATAATTTACTGTTTCTTGTTTTAAAACAGTACCATTATAATCTTTAAATGTTACAGTAAATGTAATTCTATCATAAGTAGCCATTACACTTAAATTGCTTACAACATTATTAAAATCCTTATCCCAGCCTTTAAAAGTATATCCTTCTCTAGTAGGATTTGCAGGTGAGGTTGCACTCTTACCTTTTTCTACGGTTTCAGTCTTGATTGTTCTTCCATCATAGTCTTTAAATGTTACTGTATAAGTAATAGGTTTATCTGCATTTTTTTCATACTCGGCAGTAACAGTTAAGTCATTAGTAATAATACTAAAATCTTTATCCCAACATTTAAATGTATAACCATCTCTTGTTGGATTTGTAGGAGCAGTAGCACTCTTACCTTCTTCTACAGTGTCAGTCTTTAACACATTACCATTATAATCTATAAATGTAACTGTATAATAATTAGGCTCTACAATTATTTCTTCATATTTCGCAATAACAATTAAATTATCAGTGATATTAGAAAAATCCCTACTCCAGCCTACAAATTCATAACCCTCTCTTGTAGGATTAGCTGGTGCTGTTGCAGCATTTCCTTTTTCTACTGTTTCTTCTTTTAAAACTCTTCCATCATAATCTTTAAATGTTACTATAAAAGAAGTAGGTTTATTATTATCTTCTTCAAACTTTGCAACTAATGTGATATCTTTTAAAATCTTAGAATCAAAATTAAATTCTTCATCCTTTAAAAACCATCCAATAAATTTATATCCTTCTTTTATCGGATCTTCTGGTTTTTCTACCTTTGATTTAATTTCAACTTGTACTTCAGTTATTTCTCCATCAACATCAAACTTTACAGTTTTATATATTGTTGCACAAGCACTGAATAAAAATGTAAATATAATTAATACTATTAATATAAATCCTTTTTTCATTTTTATCTCCTTTAAAATACATTGCATATTATATCATAAATTTCTTAAAAAGCAAAAAAAGTATTAGATTTTCTCTAATACTTTATTTTTTAATTAGATATCTTAATCTTTTTAAATAAATCTAATAATTTATAAACCAAAGTAAATAATGGATTTATTAACAATATTCCAATAATTACTGTCAGTGTAATTGGTAAATCAAGTGGCCATGTCATCTTTAAGAAACCATCTTTAAAGAAGTTAGGTAGTAAACCTTTCAACATTGCATCTATTCCACTACAATATAGTACAGATAAAACACAAATAACTAAAGATATCATAAATACCACAGCCTTTAATGCATTGAATGGTTTACACATTCTATAAAGAACACTTAAGCAGATTGCCATTGTGATAACAAGAGCAACAGTAACAAAGATGTTACTTAAAGAACCATCTTCAGCTAGAATTGAAAGACCTGGAATTAAAGTACCATTCTTTGCGATTAACCAAAGTCCGACTTGACTAAATAAAACACATAGTGCACCTGGAATAGATGATTTTAAGATATTTAAAATAAATTTACCAGATACAATTTCTTTATTCTTTTGAACAGATATAATCAGTGATGGAAGACCAATGATGAAGAATTCAATAACTAACATTTGTGAAGGTTCAAAAGGATAGTGAATCATATGATTTCCAGTCCATAGCAATAAATAGAAAATAGCAAGGAAGAAAATAAATAAAGCCTTTGTTAAATAAAGAGTAGATGTTCTTTGAACGTTATTTATAACTCTTCTTCCTTCAGCAACAACCTGTGGCATTGATGCAAAATTAGAATCCATCAATACAACATTTGCGATATTTCTAGTGGCCTCTGATCCAGATGCCATAGCGATTGAACAATCAGCTTCTTTCATCGCTAAAATATCATTTACACCATCACCTGTCATCGCAACAGTTCTTTTCTTTGCTTTTAATGCTTCAACTAAAGCCTTCTTTTGTGAAGGAGTTACACGACCAAAGACAGTATAATCAAACGCAATCTCTTTAACTTCTTCATCACTCATTCCTTCTAAGCTTACATATCTTGATGCATTAGGAATACCAACACGATGAGCAATCTCTGATACAGTAATAGGATTATCACCACTTATAACTTTAACATCAACACCATTGTTTTTGAAGAATTCAATTGTTTCATATGCTTCATCTCTAATATGATCTTGAATAACAATTAACGCAATTGGTCTAACAGCAGATGATATACCTTCTTTTTTCATACCAGTAACAGTATGACCTAAAGCTATAACACGACAACCTTGTTGCGCAAATCTTTCAATACGCGCTTTAACCTTATCATAATTATCAATTAAGATAAATTCAGGAGCGCCTAAATAGAAAGTACCTGCATCTTTAAATGTAACTGCACTATATTTACGTTTTGATGAAAAAGGTAAAATCGCAATTGGTTTTAACACATTGTTTTTAGAGAAGAATCTAATCATTGCTTCACTAGTTGCATTTGATTCTTCAAAACATGATTGCATAGAACCAACTATTTCTCTAATAGTGTAATTAGTATTATTCTTAATTTCAACACAATCGACAACTCTCATTGTACCATCAGTAATAGTACCAGTCTTATCTAAACATAATGTATCAGCACGAGCAAGCATTTCAATACAATACAATTCTTGAATTGATGTGTTGTGCTTCTTACCTAATTTTAAAACACCAGACACAAGAGCAACAGATGTAAGTAAGAATAAACCAGATGGAATCATACCAACAACTACACCACTTACATTAGATATAGTCTTACAGAATGCTTCATAGGTACTAGAATAGATTCCACCATTGCTTTGATATATTGTGAAGAATTCCAAAGCAGCAAGAGGTACGATAATGATACCAACAATTCTAATAATTAAATTTAAGCTTCTAAGAAGTTCAGATTTATTCTTCTTTTGCATCTTTGCTTCACTAGCTAATTTCTCAATGTAATTATCTTTACCAACATGTTCAACTCTAGCATATACTGTACCAGATGTTAAATAAGAACCTGAATACAATTTATCACCCTTGTTTTTAATAATAGCATCAGATTCACCAGTAATCATTGATTCATTAACTTCAGCTGTACCATCAATAACAACAGCATCTGCATATATTTGATTACCATTCTTTAAAATGATTACATCATCTAATACAACAGCAGTTTGATCAATTTCAATCTTTTGACCTGATCTTACAACATTAGCCTTTGTTGCAACAACAAGATTCAAATTCTCAATCATCTTCTTTGCTTTAAATTCTTGCACAATACTAATAATTGTATTTGGTATTACAATAAACAAGTATGTTAAATTACCATAGCTTTTAGCAACAATCAACAAAACAGTTATAACAACATACAACATATTGAAGAAAGTAAAAATATTATCTCTTAATATTTCCCAAGTAGTCTTTGTTGTTTTTTGACTAGTAAAATTGATGAAGCCAGCTTTAATTCTTTCATTAACTTCGTCTTCATTTAATCCTTCGTCTTTATCACAATCAAGATTACGTTTTATATTAGTATAATTTTCTACTTTTTTCTTTGACTTCTTTTTCTTGTTAGTCTTTTCTTCTTTTACTTCTTCTTTAACTTCTTCTACTTTTACCATTGGTTCTTCTTGTTTTACAAGAATAATACCATCAATATTTTCATCAACCTTATTATCAATTACTTGATTTTCTTCTTCAAGATTGATTACTTCTTTTGTTTTCTTAGTAGATTTTGTTTGGGTTTTAGAAGTATTTTTGTCAATAGCTTTAGAATTTACATTCTCTATCTTAGTAGCCATAAAATCACCTATACTTTTCTTTTTTTAAT
>JAEEHM010000114.1 GCA_016280895.1 Bacillota bacterium | reverse complement strand
ATTATCAAGTAATTTTAATTTATCTAATAAATTATCTAAAAAACGAATTGTTGATGCCATAAATGTCTCCCTCTTTAATTATATCATATTTTTTCTTAAAGCAACATTATGCTTCATTAATATCTTTAACTTTTGCGTGATAGAAATCTTTTCTTGAACATCCAGCTCTACCACCGCCAGCACAGGCACAAGCGCAAGCACATGCACAAGCACAGCCACCACCACCGCCAACATGATGACCAGATGAACCCATTGATGATGCAGATACTGGAGGTGTAATCTTCTCTCCATGTCTATTTACACCACGGAAATGGATTGGTCGGAAATACCAATATACATAAGTTCTACCAGTATAGCCACGATATTCAACATAACCATCACTTTGTAGTCTATTAACTAATTTCACAAGTATAATAAGACATACAACTATTAAGGCAATAATAATGAATGGTCCAAAAGTATCCCACCATGTTGCTGTGGAATCACTATAATCTTGTGATAAATTAATATTAGGAAAATGACTTAATTCATATTTAACACTAGCACTTCCATCAATTTTACCATAATATGGACTTTTACTATTCTTCCAAATATAATATTCATCATTTTCTAAATCAGCATTATGATAAATAATGCCATCTTTTTTCCAATAAATGCTTAAATCATAAACAGGTGTTTCATTAAACCAACCAGGGATAAATGCATATGTGATATCTTCACCAGCTTTAGTAAAAATCCTTTTTTGCGTTAAACTAAAATCTAAATTGATGATTTCACCTTCATAATAATATCGATCAAGCTTACATATAATTTGTGATTCGCTACCAGTTTCTAATTTAGCTCTTCTGATTTGTTTGGAATTTGCTTTTACATTAGATACAAATCTATTAGCAACACCTACTTTTATTTCATTGACTGCTTCATCATCTGAATCAAGCACTTGCCATTCAATGACATAACGCATATTTAGTGTTGCATCATCATTAGCTTCAATATATATTTCATATTTATTGATTTTATCAAGTGGGAAAAAGGATAAAGCTTTAGTATTGATGTTTGCAATACCAAATACAAATAAACAAGCAAGTAAGAAAATAAATAATTTAAATAATCTCTTCATTTTATTTACCATCCCAAAGTAAGCATTTTTGACTTGTCTTCATTGCTTCTTTTCTTATTTCTTTGCACTTCTTATTATTCCAAATATCTTTCCACTTCAAATCAATAATACGACCAAAATTATCGCCACTTAACCAAGATTGACAAGGTATCACAAGTCCATCTGGTGAGATTGCCATATTAGAAAGGCAAGCACCACATGATGGTACTACCATCTTGTATTTATTTAAGAACTTCTCATCAATCCAACCAGGTGATGTAAATGAAAATTCTAATTCTTTTTCTTTTCCATATTCAAGTGCTTCTTTTAATACATTCTTAATTTCTTCATTTGAAAGTCTAGTCATACTAGAATCATCTTTTAGTGCATTACCACTTGGTATTAATCCACTTGATGAAAAATATCTTACACCTAAACTTTCCGCAAACTTAACAGTTTCTAAATAATCCTTATTTAAACTACAAAGTGGTGTATTAATTGAAACATCTAAACCAGCTTTAACAGCATTTTTAATACCATTGACAGTATCTTTAAAATGATCTCCACCAACAAGTAAATTGTGGATTGCTGCATTAGAAGAATATAGGGTAATTTGAACACTATCTAAAGATGCTTTTCTTAAATCATTACATAATAATTCAGTCAATAATATACCATTAGTATTAAGTCTAGTCATAAACCATTTAGAATAATCTACAAGTTCAACTAAATCATCTCTTACTGTAGGTTCTCCACCAGTAAATGTAATTTGAGGAATACCAGCATCTTTTAATTTATCAATTACCTTCTTCCATTCATCAGTACTTAATTCTTTAGAATTTGCTAATTCTTCTCCACTAGCATAACAATGAATGCAGTGACAGTTACAATTCCAACAACCATTCTTTTCCATTGCACTTATCATCAAATCCATTCTGTGAGGAGCTGACATATATTTACCATATTCAGCTAAAGACATAAAGCCAATTTCTGCATTCACATCCTTACCTCTTGCAATATCAGTAAATGTTTTTACCATATCTTTTAAATCTTGTTTAAAAATATCATTGTCAGTGCGAGGAAAGATAGCCCTCATCTTATTTACAGTATTTTCCATTACTTCTTTAACATCTTCTTCACTTAATGGTGCCTTTTTAGTAGTATTTAAAGTTTCAATAAATACTTTTAATAATACTGCCCAAGCACTTTGAAGAGGAATAATTGAATAACCATTTACTATTACAGCCCAAGGAACATTTGGTTTCAATTTCTTAGGTGGTACTAAATGTATTCTTACAACTCCAGGACTTTCAGGATCTAAGGTTGTATGATATGTTTCTGTACATGTTTTTAAATAATCTTTTAAATTCATATTTTTTTCTCCTTTAAATATTATAGCACAAACAAGCACAAAAAGAAATACTAACATAGAGATATCTGTGCATATAAGCTAAAACTTATTGATAAGCTTTTATAAGAAATGTAAGCATATTAAAATGTGACCAAAAATGCAAAAAGCACCTTGCCTTATTTTTTTTGTGAGGTTTGGCGCTTTTTAATTTTTTATAACAATATACTTTTTCAATCCCATTGTTAATAGCATCTTCATAAGAATATTCTTTATATAAATGTCTTGAGTCTCTATACCAACTCATTCATTAATCCCACATTATAAATATTTTTATAAACTCTATCAGGATATAAACTAATAAAATTCTTTACAATATCAAAATTTACATTATTTTTTTTCACATATTCCTTTAATTTAATATTTAATTCTTCTCCGTCTAGTTCACTATATCTGTCTATGTTTTGCATTAGGTCTAAAAATTGTAGTGAGCTAATATTCTCTTCGTTTATTACTGTGACAGGAGAATAAATGACTAATATATGTCCATCCACTTCTACTTTTCTTTGTTTTGTTGTAGCATTATTTGAAGTAATTTCAATTTGTGCTGGAACTTGGGTTGTAAAACCATATTTATTTGCAAGAGACAAACCACTGATATATCCGATCTTCGAAGATGATTCACCTAAGTACTTCTTATTGATATACATATCAATTGACATTTTACCATCAGTATTGAAAATCGTTTTATAAGCTTTATAATACACTCCATTATATACCCTAATTAAAATGCCCTTATCAGTTAATCTTTTCATTTCTTGTCTTAAAGCATCTTTGTTTCTATATTCTATTTTTTCTAATAATATCGGTTCTCCATCTTGATATCTATCATTAATATATTCAAGCAACATATTATCACCTCACATATTTGAAACATTTTATTTCAAATAAATTATATCATATATTTTTAATAATTTCAAGAAAAATGTTTTTTCTAGACTAACAATTCTAAAAATTAATAGCAACGCAAAATCAATATTATCTTGTGATACAAAAAAATATTCCCACAAACAAACGTTTGTAGGAATACTTTTTAAACATGTACTTCTTGATCTTGATATTGTAGACGATATAAATTGTAGTAATAAGACTTATGTTTTAATAATTCTTGATGACTACCTTGTTCAATTATCTTACCATTTTGCAAACAAATGATATTGTCAGCATGTTGAATTGTAGAAAGTCTATGTGCTACTATCAACATTGTTCCAATATTCATCATTTTAACTAAAGATTTTTGAATTAGTTGTTCAGTTTCAGTATCGATATTTGCAGTAGCTTCATCTAATATTAAGATTTGTGGTTTATGTACAACAGTACGTGCAAATGACAATAATTGTCTTTGACCGCTTGAGAAGTTAGCACCACCTTCTAATACTTCATCATCTAAACCTTTTTCAAGTTTATCAATAAATGATGATGCATTAACATAATCACATGCAGCCTTAACTTCTTCATCAGTAATTTCTTCATCACGTAAGTTGATATTAGACTTAATAGTACCAGAGAACAAGAATACATCTTGCAGCATTTGACCAATGCCTCTTCTTAAAGATTTAATCTTGATTGTTCTGATATCTCTTCCATCAATTAATATTTGACCTTGTTGAATGTCATAATTTCTAACAATTAATTGTAATATTGTTGTCTTTCCTGCACCTGTTGCACCCACAAACGCAACTGTTTGTTTAGGCAATACATGGAAAGAAACATCTCTTAATATCCATTCACCTTCATTATACGCAAACCATACATTTTTAAACTCAATGTCACCTTCAAAGTGATCAACTTCTTCAGCATCAGGTAAATCTCTAAAATCAGGCTTAGTATCAAGTAGATTATAAAGTCTTTCACACGATGTGAATGCTCTTTGTAGCGCATTTAATTGGTCTGCAAGTTGTTGAATTGGATTAAAGAATCTACTTACTAAAGAATAGAATATTTGAATAATACCAATTACTGATAATGTCATGTAAGTACCTAAAATAGGACTTGCTACAATTCCATTCTTAATACAGAAATAACATCCAAAACCAAATACTAATGATAATGTAACATAATAAATAAATGTTATTGATGGACGATATACAGAGAATAAGCTTACATCCTTCTTCATTGCTTTTAAAAGATCATCATTTAATCTATTGAATTCTTCTTCTTTTTGTTCCTCTTGGTTGAAGATTTGTGTAATCTTCATACCCATGATGCTTTCATTTAAGAAAGCATTCATTACAGAAAAGCTTTGACGAACAACACGATAATTAGCTCTCAATAGTTTTCTGAAGATGATAGATGCAAAAGCTAAAATTGGAATAATTCCCATACAGATGCTAGCAATACGCCAATCAATCATATACATAACAACAATTACACCAATTAACATTAACACATTCTTAATTAAATTAACAATAGTGTTAGTAAACAAATTACTTAATTGGTTAGTATCAGATGCAACTCTTGTTACTAAAGATCCAACTGGAATTTCATTGATTTGCGCAATTGACATATTATCAATATGTTCAAACACAATCATTCTCATATCATAAATGATTTTTTGACCAATACGTTGTAACAACATTCTTGTAACATAGATAAATAATGAATCAACAATATTAGCAAGGAATGCAACTCCACATATTAAGAATATTGGATTCATATCAGCAATATCTATGCTGTGATCAGCAAATTTAACAACATATGTACCTAAAGATGATGTTACATAACCGGGAAGTACTGATGCCATGATATTCACAAATATCATCACAAGCATCAATAATAATACACCGAAGATTTGCCACATATATGGTTTAATATATGGCCAAGTTCTTTTGATGATTTCAATATCGCTCATCTTACGATCATTTTTCTCATATACATGTGCCATATTATCTTCCCTCCAATTCTTCTTCAAGACTTTGAAGTTCTACCATACGTGCGTAAGTCTTTGAATTATGTAAACATTCTTCATGAGTACCAAAGGCCTCAATCATTCCATCATTTAATACTAATATTTTATCTAAGTTTTGTACTGTAGAAACACGTGATGCGATTAAAATAGTTGTTTTACCCTTACGATATTTCTTAATGTTATTGATAATTGTTTCTTCAGTTTTAACATCAACTGCAGATACTGAATCATCAAGTACTAAGATTTTAGGATCTTTCACAATTGCACGCGCAATTGAAATTCTTTGTTTTTGACCACCAGATAGGGTGACACCTTTTTCGCCAACCATTGTGTCAAATTTATCACTGAATTCTAAGATGTTATCTTTAACATCTGCAAATTCAGCAGCCTTTTCAACTTCTTCTAAACTCATATTAGGATTTGAAAAAGCAATATTATTTCTAACAGTTTCACTGAATAAGAAATTGTCCTGTGGACAATATCCAACAGTATCCCTTACCAATTTAATTGGTAAGTGCATAATATCATAACCATCGATAAATAAAGTATTTTCTTCAACATTATAAAGTCTAAATAACATATTAGCAAGCGAGCTCTTACCAGAGCCTATCTTACCAACAATACCAACATTTTCACCTGCTTTGATATGCAAGTTAATATCATTTAAAACTACCTTATCTTTTCTACTAGGATAAATGAAAGAGAAATGTTTGAACTCAATGTCACCCTTTAAATCAGTTTCAGGGACAATAACATCATTATCTACTATTTCTACTTCTTCATCTAGTAATTTACTAATTCTCTTATATGATGTTCTTGCTCTCGCTATCATATTGATAGTAAATCCTAAAGCTATTACTGGCCAAATCAATGTATCAGCATAACCAATAAATTCAATTAAAGCACCTAATGTAATACCTTCATCTGGATTCTTAATATTCTTAAATACTAAATATGAACCACCAAACATAATAATCGCAAAAACGATGTATACTAATAAATCAAATAAGAATTCCAACATTGCATCTGCTCTTGTAAAGCTAACGTTTGTTTGTTGATTAGCTCTTGCATGCTTAGAGAATTGTTTCAACTCTTTCTTTTCTTTTACGAAAGCTTTAATTACTCTAATACCTGTGAAATTCTCTTGAGCGAAATCACTCATATCTTCATATGCTTTTTGTCGCTTCTCATATTTTGTTTCTATTAGCTTATCAATAAAGAAAGCAACAGAACCTAAAATAGCAAGGACACCAACTAGCACAAGGGTTAATTGCCATTGTAGTCTTAGCATCTTAATAAATGACATTATTAATAAAAATACGCCATCTACGAATTGAATGATTCCAAAGCCAAATGATTCTTCTAAAGTGTCAAGATCATTAGAGAAATATGACAATATTGCACCTGTCTTATTTTCTCTGTAATATCTTTGACTTAAGACTTCACATTTTTTAAACATGTCATATCTTAGATCTGCAACGATTCTTACAGATTCACCAAAGATGAACTTTCTCCATGCAAATCTACCAATAAACATGCCTACGCCTATGATAAATATTAATACAGCTTCTTTGATTAAGAAATCAAGATGATCAATAGTTATATACTGTCCACTATAATCACCATTAATTCCATTTGTGATTGCATCAACAATATCACCGATGATTGGAGGAAGATATAATTGTATATAGTCTACGAATACTAAAGATAAGATTCCAAAAAAGAAATACCAAAAATATTTCTTATAAAATTTGTTAACATGTTTTCCAAATATCATATATTTATCCTCCTTTCATACAATTGTATATTATAACATAGCATATGTATTTATTCAATATGAAATCGTTAACTAATCGAAACAAAAAAATGGAATATAAAATATTCCATTTTTCGTTAATCTAAATAATTACTTTAAAGAATTAAGCAGGTATTGTTGAAGACAATATAATAATTTCACTTAATTCATTCTTTGTAATTGTGATTTTATAATAAACAGTAGTATCAGTTGCAATATTTGCAATCAATCTTCCGCTATCATTAATGATTGTTGGCGATAAAGATTCAAATGTAATATTGTAATCTGAATAATATTTTTTAATATAATATTCAACTTCTACCATCTTAATGAATTCATCCCACATATTAGCATCAAACATTGCATGTGGACAATCTTTTCCACTAAATGCAT
>JAEEHM010000113.1 GCA_016280895.1 Bacillota bacterium | reverse complement strand
TCAGAATATAATTGCATTAATAATTTATTACCAGTTAGGGGTAAAAATAATTATCAAACTAGAGGAAGATATGCAATTCTTGATGGATTAGGTTTCACTAAAAAACATTATCTTTTAGTTTCAATTCTTACAAGTCATCATCAAATAATAACACTTTATTCTTCAATGAGAACTTATATTCATTCTACTTATCCAATGCCAAATCAACTTCAACTTATTTATATTACTCCATCTAATCAAAGAATAATTAAAATTGATGATACTGTAAAATCAATTTATATTAAACCACTTACAGGAAAAGGAATAGCAAAAATGCTTGATTATGAATATGAATTAGATAAAGAAGATTTAACAATTTATAATCAATTACTAAATGCATCATTATCTATTAAAAATAATTTAACTGATAGTTCATTACTTATTGCAATTAAATATCTTCAAGAACCACCACCAAAAGTAAGAATAATAACACCTGGAAGTGGTGAACCACCAACAGAAGAAAAGATTTTTAGTGAATATCCAACAATGTTCCAATTCCAAGTTATATCACCAGGAAATCTTAAATATATTGTTTTCAGAACTTCCACTATAACTTATACATCAGGTCCATTACATATACTTATGAATCCTAGTCAACCAGCAACTAAAGATAATTATCAAAGTGGAAGTGTTTCATATCATGAAAATCTTGTTGTTGTAAGAAATGATTATTCAAAAGAGTTCTTTATTACTGTTTATTGTCCTGAAAAATGTCATGGTAAATTATCTTATTATAAAACTGATTCTGTTTATATGTATAATAATGATCATTTTGAATTTGTTGGTTCTAGTGATTATTATAATTTAGCTATTGAAAGATCTACTTCTGAAAAAGAAAGAATTCAATTAACTTTATTAAGTCCTCAAACAGAACTTAACGCTAATGAAATGCAAATTGGAATTCTGAATAATCAAAACGAAATTGTTATAACAGATGCTCCTGTTTCTGGATTATTAATCACAAATACTGAATTATCATGTGTTATTAATCCATCTGATAGAAAAT
Source organism: Bacillota bacterium (assembly GCA_016280895.1). Taxonomy (GTDB): domain Bacteria; phylum Bacillota_I; class Bacilli_A; order ML615J-28; family CAG-698; genus RGIG3506. The sequence goes on along the minus strand of JAEEHM010000113.1, from coordinate 2,497 downwards.
ATGGAAATAGTAAATATATATTTATTAGATTACATGGTCCTCCTGGTCAATATATGAGATTTACAACTAGAACAATTGGAAATTCACAATATCGTATTGGAGACCCTGCAGTTTATATTTTAAAAAATAATCCAAGTGATTTAAATGAAAATGATTGTATTAGTTTATATAATGAAAAAAAAGGGGAAATGTATCAATTTAGACTTGTTTCAACATATGCTGTTAAAATGTATATTAATAATAAAATAACTAAATATACAGGTTATATGGATAATTATGTTCAATATTATACTCTTAGAGAAAATAATATAAGAACCACAATTTGTTTTAAAGCAAATGAAACAACAACAGTAGGAAATATGGCTTTAAAAACAGTTAAACTTGCATTATACTTCCAAGTAATTAATTATGACGATAATGCAATGAAAGCAATGCTTGAACCAATGTATGATGGATGGAAATATACTGATAAATTAAAATTTGGAGAATCAAGATTTTATAGATATGCTAAACAAACTTCATATAAAACAAATGTAATAATAAGATCAAATAAAGGTACATTAAATGCTTTTCAAGTAAGATGTAATACATTCCCTTATTGTTCAGAACCATCAGAATATCAAAATGTTACAAAATTAATTAATGCATTTAGTGCTTTTGTTTCAACAATTGACCCTAATGATATGGCTCATGGAGGTGATCCAAGTCAAATACTTCATATTGTAACATGTGTAGAAAATAATGGATGTGATTTTTCAATATATTATAATAGTCCAACTGATTATACTTATATAAAACAACATCAAAATTATGCTAAATTCATTAAAGCTAATGAAAGAGAAACTTATATGTTTAAAAATTCTTTAGAAAGTACACAAAATTCAATTGAACTTAGTTTAGATGTATTTGCTGGAGATGCCGTATTAAATTTAATGGATGAAGGAGGACAATCTGTTATATATAAATATGAGCATATTTTCTATGGTTCATCTGAAAAATATATTTTAAGAAAAGAGGATATAAGAAACACTGATATTATTTTCTCTGTATTTGCTAGAACTAATTCATATTATGCAGTTTCATTTAGAGAATTAGTAAAAGATTCACAAGGTACTGAGATTGGTGAAAGTGGTTTACTTCTTCAATCTATACATGAAGAAACAATGCCAACTAGATATTTACAATTTTTCCATAATAGTCCAACAAAACAAAATGTATCATATATAGCAAATATTATTCCAATTAATTGTGAAATTGAAGTAAGAGATGTATCACAAGATGCAAGAGTAAATCCAAATTTAATTGGTGAATATGAAAAAATTTCAACTTATGAAAATGATTTTGATGGATTCACGAATCATCAACCTTTTTATACAGTTAAATTTAAAAAATTCATTGGTCCAGTTCCTGAGAATAAACTATGTTTCTTCCTTGCTGGAGCATCAGAATCATCTCAAGCACTTCCAACATTATTAAGAGAAGATTTCGTATATACAAGAACACTTACTTTATTAAATCAACAAGCAACTTTTGTTTGGCCATTCCCATATAGAGCATCTGATGTATTGATAAAAGTAAATTTAAGAAATGAATTTAGATTAACTGCAAATGTAATAGTTAACAATAATACTTTAGTAGCAACTGAATCATTTTCAAGATCAACAATATTGGAAGTACCACAAAGATATTTAGAACAATGTGCTTTCACTGAAGGTTGTCCAATTACATTAATAATTGATGCTGCTGATTATAGAAGAACTAAAAGCTTTAATATACCAATTGAAGTTAGTTTATCTACTGGAAGAGGAACACCTCAAGTTTTACTAAAGAATGAACTTAGAAGAGGTGGATTTAATGATAATAGTACTAATTATTATTATATAGATGTAGTTAGAGGTGAAGAAGGTGAAATTGTACTTGATTTTATAAGAGGAGGTGGAATTATGTTTGCTAAAATGGTTAGAGATGATTATATTTTTGAAAATATTAATAGTTGGAGACAAAAAGTTATTTTACCAACTGAGAAAGATTATGATAAGGATTTAGCTTATAATTATGCAACTCAAAAGATTAGATATTCTAAAACACATACTGAGTTATGTGGTGTGGTTTGTTTCATTGTTGTTGGTGTCTCAAGTAAATTCAAATTTGAAAGTTTATATTTTGGTTCTGAATATAATATTTTAGTTAGAAATGTTCAAACAGGAATTTCTAATTTAAAATCAAATGCAGTTACTATTAAAATTAATGAATTTATATCTGGTTCACTTCAAATAAAAAGTGATTACTATGAAACTTATCTATTAAATTTCTTAGATTCTTATGAAGGATTTGAAGTTGAATTTAAATCAAATAAAGCAAAATTAATTCTTTCATTTAATCAACCTGATCCAAAAACTGATTGTTCAATTGATTCATCACCTCAAATTCAAATAATAAGCTTTAAAGGAGGATATGATTGTGGAACAAATAATATTCCAGCTAATTTATATTTAAG
>JAEEHM010000112.1 GCA_016280895.1 Bacillota bacterium | reverse complement strand
AACTTAAAAATTGATATAAAATAATAAAATATTAAAAATTAAAAAATATTGAAATCGTTATTATTTTGTGATATAATACTATTAGATTTATTCAAGAGGTATATTTATGGCAAAGAAAAAAGAAAAGCAACCTTTTATCAAAACAAAAACTAGATCTGATAATTCTAAAGAAGTTATTGTTACTAGAAGCCCTGCAAAAACACATTCAGGAAAAATATTAGTTTGGTTAATTGTAACTTTTACAGTATTTGTACCTGTTCTAGGACTAATCCTTACAATGATTCTTCTTGGAAAATAGGATTTCAAATAAAAAAAGAACCTTAAAGAAGCGTTTTATAAGGGATTAAAGTTAAAAAAATAAAAGCGACTCAACTCAATAACGAGCTGGGCCGTTTTTTTATTATGTAAGAATATTATCATTTATTATCTTTTTCTATTATTTCAATCATTTCTCTTGGTGTAACAACAAATGATTTTATGGGATAATGTTTCTTATTACCAGTAATTAAATAAGCATTTGAGGCAGATCTTGCTGTTAAAACAATTTCATAAAACACAATATCATCAGGATCATCAAAATCTTCATTAGTTTTAGTTTTATCTAATAATAATGCTCTTTTAATAAATTCATTAAGAAATACCTTTACTTCCGATTCACTAAGACCAAATTTGTTTCTAGTAAGGACTTCAATATATTCACTAATAATTTCATCATTAACTAATGGAATTATAGGACCATTCAAGGCTAAAGACACAATTTGATCAGGAATAGATCCTTCTTTTAAAAATGAAGAAACTATTACATTAGTATCAATTACTGCATAATATTTCACTATCTCTTTTTCCTTTCGAGTCTCGCAAGGCGTATTTCTTCATTAATTTCATCTAAAGTCATTTCCGAATTACCGTTTTCTTCTGATTTTCTTTGCATGCTACGCATTGCCTCAATTGCTTTTGAAGCATCATATGGTTCATTACTTAAAACCATAGTAAAAGGAATCCCATTTTCTAATACGCTTCTTTTCATAAACATCCTTAAAGCAGTTGACAAATCAATTCCTAATTTTTCATATACAGAAGTAGCTTGCATTTTCAAATCATCATCTACTCTAAATTGAACAATTGCCATTTAATTCACCTCCACATTTGTAATTCAATTGTAATACATTTTTATACAATTGTCAAGTTTTTTTGTTATTTATAAAACTTTTTCTATTAAAAAAGTTTATGAACGAATAAAAAACCTTTAGTGAACTGCTCTAAAGGTTCTTTTTTTATTTTGCATATTCGTAATCATTATAATATTGATAATCATCATTTTTGGAAAAAGCATAAAAACTATATCCATAAGTTGATACATTTCTTTCTTTTTTAAAACAACCATATTTATTAAATAAATAACCTTTTTCATTAGTTAGTGGGGCACCTTCTGCTACTAAATATGGATATATTAATGATATACTGTCAGTTTTTGAACTAATATTGTAATTCGCAAATCTTTGTAGTGAATAATAATTATTATAATGATCAAATACATGAATAATAACATCATTATCACAATCAAATAAAATAAATTCAGCTCCTTGATCAAAATTATAAGAAATAATAACTGCAGGATAATAAAAATCAGTATCGTTTTTAATTAATTCATGGCTTTGGCCATCAATTGTAATTGTATAATTGTATATTTCATTCTTTTTTGTTTCAAAAGAGTCATGATCTAATTTATACGCAAAATAGAATCTGCATTTAATTCTTTTAGAAGTTTTATAAGCCTCATAATAAAAATCTAATAAATTATCGGGTTTTTCTCTTGGTACAAATAATAAAGCTGAATTATAAGTGTATTCATTAAATGTATCCATTTCTTTATATTTGACTTTTTTATATTCATCAGCAATATCAAAAATGATATCGTAATTATTAGCATTAGTTTCTATAATTTCATTAATTGAATCATTTATTGATAAGCCTATTGCCAATAAAAAAATAATAGAGTAGAAACCTAAGACACACGCAAGCACAATAAAGATTGTTTTCTTCTTACTTCTTTTAGGTTTTTCAGGCTGTGCTACAACAATATTTTCTTCCATATTATTTCACACTTTCTAATAACTCTTTAGCCAAATTAATAGAATTATCAGTAATATTACCATTAGATAACATCGCAGCCACTTCTTTTACTCTTGCATTATAGTCAAGTACTTCAATTACTGTATAAGTTCTATTATCACTAACCTTCTTAGAAATCTTAATATGTGTATCAGCAATCGATGCCACTTGTGCAAGATGAGTGATACATAAAACTTGGCTAGTATCAGCAATATTTTTAATCTTCTTCGCAATATGAAAAGCAACACGGCCTGATACACCACTATCAATTTCATCAAAAATCTTAGTTTGCATTGAAAGATTCTTACCCATTACAGTCTTTAAAGCAAGCATAAAACGAGAAAGTTCTCCACCAGATGCAACCTTAGATAATGGCTTTAATAATTCTCCCTTATTAAAAGATACTTTAAAATCAATTACATCAATACCATCTTTATTAAAAGAAATATTATTTTCATCAATTTCATTAAATTCAATTCTAAAATTAGTATTTTTTAAATCTAAATCCTCTAAATTTGAAATAATATCTTTTTCTAATATTTTCGCATATTTAATTCTTTCATTTCTTAATTCAATAGCTTTGGAATATGTTTTTTGATATAAATTATCTAATTTAATTTTAATATCTTTTAAGATATCATCAAAATTATCAATTAAATTTAAATCTTCTTTTAATTTTTCAAAATACTCTACAAGTTCACTTGTAGTTTTTTTATATTTCCTTCTAATGTCAGAATATAAGCCAAGTCGATTTTGAACATCATCTAATTGATGAGGATCTATTTCTAAATTACTTTCTTTAAATAAAGAATTATTAGTAATTTCTTCAATATTATAATAAGCTTCTTCTAAATTATTATATAATTCTTCATATTTTTTATCATATTCTTTTAATTTATTTAAATATGATAATGATTCATAAATTAAATCTAGCGCATTTTTATCATCATAAATTGATTTAAAATTACTAATATTTTCTAAAACAGAATTATAATTTGCAAGATAATGTTCTTGTTCTTTTAAATCATTTTCTTCCGATACTGAAAGTTTTGCAAGTTTTAATTCATTATATTGATATTTTAAAAAATCAGCTTTTTCTTTAATTTCATTGTTTTCTTTTACTTTATTATTATATTCAGATAATACATCCTTATATTCTTTTAAAAGTAAAGAATATTCACTTCTTAAAGCATCTATTTTTTCATCAACAATGAAATTTAAATAATTCTTTGGATTAATAAGACCAAATGTGTCTTCTTGGCAATGAATATCACCAATTAAATCACCAATTTTATTTAAATCAGCTAAAGATACAATATCACTATTTACCTTACATATACTTTTACCATTAGCATATATTTCTCTTTTAATGATTAAATTATCATCTTTATCATAATCAATTGATAATTCATTTAAAATATCAGCTAAATTAGATGGAATATCAGAAAATACACCAGTAATTGATGCTTTATTTTCACCATATCTAATTAAATCAGATTGTGCTCTTTTTCCTAAAAGTAAAGAAATAGCATCGATAATTAGTGATTTACCAGCTCCAGTTTCACCAGTTAATACTGTCATACCAGCTGTAAAATCAATATCAATATTATCGATAATCGCAAAATTTTTCACATTCAATGATACTAGCATATTTTTTCCCTTTCGTATTTATTTGTTTTTTAATTTCTTAATGACTTCTCTAATATGATCCTTATCTAAATTAAAGTCTTTCTTTAATTCTTCACGTGAACCAATATCAGGATAATCATTAATATTAATTATCTCTATATTTATATTTAAAGAATTAGCATTAATTTTTTCTAAAATATATGAAGAAAGTGAAGAATGTGAAATTATCTCTTCAATGATTATTAGTTTTTTACCATTTAATTTAAATAGTACTTCTTCATTAATTGGTTTTATAAATAAAGCATTAATTAAACCAATATTTTCACTTTCACATATTTCCATACAATCATTGATTGAATCACCAAATGTTAAAACATTAACATCGCTAATTTCTTTAACAATCCTCCAAATAGGCTTGTTAACAACAATATCATTAGCACTATCATTAATTCCAGCCTTAGGATAACGTATCGCAATTGGATGCTTTTCAACATTTATCGCATAATCAATTAAAGCTTTCGCTTCTTGAATATTCGATGGCATACAAATCACAAAATTAGGTAGTGGCATCAACATTGCAACATCGAAAATACCTTGATGGGTTGAACCATCACCTGCAACAAGACCAGCACGATCAATTAAGAAGATTACGTGAGTATCAGATCGATCAATATCATTTACTAGATAATCATAAGATCTTTGTAGGAATGTTGAATAAATAGATACAATCGGTACAATTCCATTTCTTGCCATTGCTGATGCCATAACACAAGCATGTTCTTCATTAATACCAACATCAATTACTTCATTATTATAATCTTTTTTCACTTCATTTAATGCAGTTCCTACTAAAGTAGCAGGTGAAATGATACGAATATTCTTATTTTCCTTTAATTCTTCTTTTAAAATGTTTGCGATTGCTTGTGACCATGATAAATTCTTATCTGATATTATTTCACCTGTTTCAACATCAAATTTACCAACGCCATGCCATCTTCCATCCTTATCATCTTCTGCAAATTTATAACCTTTTCCTTTAACAGTATTGATTTTTAAAATAACCGATTCATTAGCATTCTTTGCATATTTTAAATAACGAATTAATTCTTTTAAATTATGTCCATCAATTGGTCCAAAATATTTATAACCTAATTCATTAAATAAATTCTTACCATAAATAAAGGTACGAAGGGCAGATACTAATCTAGATAAGGCTCTTCTTAAGAAAACTGGTGTTATTCTTTTAAAGAAAGAATAGCCTTTACCAATTCTCATCTTAGAGAATGATTTAGCAAGTCTACCAACATTTTTAGAAATAGACATCTCATTATCATTTAAAATGATAATTAATTTTTGATTCTTTTGGCTGCCTAGATAATTCAATCCTTCAAAAGCAAGACCATTTTCCATCGCACCATCACCGATGAATACGACAACTTCACCAATGTCTTTATTTACTTCTTTTGCCTCTAAAATACCACAGGCAGCAGAAATTGTGGTAGATGAATGTCCAGTTTCTAATACATCGTGCTTGCTTTCTTTATATGAAGTAAAGCCAGAAAGTCCACCTTTTTTACGCAAATTCTTAAAATCTTTAGCTCGACCAGTAAGAATCTTATGAGTATATGCTTGATGACTTACATCAAACAAAAATTTATCTTTAGGACTATCAAATACATAATGCATCGCAAGGATTGCTTCTACAGAACCTAAATTACTAGATAAATGTCCTCCAGTTTTACTAACATTTTCAATGATGAATTTTCTAATGTCTTCAGACAATTTTTCAAGTTCATCAATATTTAATTGTTTTAAAAAGTCTGGAGATTCAATTTCTTCAACATTAAATGTACGTATTTTTGGAGTTTTCTTTTTCATACTATTCTTCCATTTTCTTCAATACTTCAGCCTTTGCTTCTTCTAACATCTTCTTACAATTATTAGATAAGCTAATGCCTTCTTTATATTTTTCAATTGATTCATCAAGTGATAATTCACCACTTTCTAATTCTTTCACAATTTCTTCTAATTGTGCAAGTAAATCTTCAAATTTAAGGCTCTTATTCATAATTATTCCTTTCAATTCTCTTTATCTTTTTTTATTTCATTAATTGTAGAGATAATTTCTCCACCTAAAATCTTCGTATTTAATGATTTTTCTTTATCAACATCTTCTATTTTTGATACTACCTTTCCATCTTGGAAGGTAATAGTATATCCCTTAGACATAATATTTAAAGGATTTAATAGTATTAATTTATTTATATCATTATCTAATTTATAATCATTTAATTCAATTCTTTTATTAATTGATTTATTTAAAGAATCTTTATATTTATCAACATTAACAAGAGCATGATTGATTTCATTAATTGGCGATAAATTAATAATTCTTTTATTTAAATTATCAACCTTAAATAATAAATTATCTAAATTATTGACAAAATTCTTTAAAACATATGCATTTTTTAATGTTTCTAATTTGGTGAAGGAATCAACCAATTTATTTTTAATTGATTGAACAAGACTTGACTTTAATTGAACAATTTCTTTATATAAATCATTCATATCAGGACTTGCAATAACTGCAGCACCAGTTGGAGTGGGAGCACGCCTATCAGACACAAAATCACAAATAGTGAAATCAGCTTCATGGCCAACACCTGATATTACTGGAATTGCGCTATCAAAGATACATCTTGCTAGTTCTTCATCGTTAAAACAAGATAAATCTTCAATTGAACCACCACCACGAGCTATGATTATACAATCGCAAGTAGCATCTTTATTAGCTTGATTTAAAGCCGCAATTAAAGATTTTGGAGCATCAGTACCTTGAACAAGTGCAGGATATAAAACAACTTCAGCTAAAGGATATCTTTTAGCGATAGTTGATTCAACATCATGTCTTGCATCACCAGTTGCAGATGTAATTAACGCAATTTTATGATTAAATCTCTTAATCTCTCTTTTATATTGATCATCAAAAAGACCTTCTTTTAATAATTTCTCTTTTAATTTAATAAAATTAAGATAAGCTTCACCCAATCCAATTGCTTCCATCTTGGAAACAGTAATCGCATAAGTGCCTCTTTTATGATAAAGACCAACTCTACCACATACAAGGACTGTCATACCATCTTCTATTTGGAAATTTAAAGATCTTAAAATTGATTCATACATCAAAGCACTAATTTCTGATTCATTATCTTTTAACACAAAATATAAGATGCCCTTAGATAATCTAATATTAGAAATTTCTGCTTTTAAATAAACATTTCTTAAATTTAAATCATTATCAAATTTATAATAAAGATATTTATTTAAAGCAGATACCGATAAATATCTTTGATTTTCCATATTATTCTTCCTTAAAATTAGATGATGCAATCTTATCTAAAACAGCATTATCAAATTTAGATGCTTTAAATCCTTCGATTTCACTATATGCTTTAGCAACATTCACAAATTCATTGATGACAACTTCTTTTGGAGTTTTAATATAGATAATTTCATAAGTTGCACATCTCAATATTGCACGATCAATTGCGGATAAAGTTTCAATTGTGTATCCTTCAATTACTAAAGAGATAATGTAGTCAAGATAATCAATCTTATTAATAACTCCATTAATTAGTTTATTTAAGAATTCATTATCATAATCTAATTCATTATTTTCATTTAATTCAAGATTATTGTTTTCAACAATATAATCAATTTGTTGATCAATATCAATATCTTTATTGATATCATAATTATAAAGAATCATCATTGCTAATATTCTTGAATTTGTTCTTCCTAAAAATTTCATAATAATCACCCTATACTTCTTATATTATAACATTTTTTTCTCTCTTTTTAAAGATATTTTAAATAATAAAAAGTGATATTTAGTTAAAACCAAATATCACTATTTTTTATTCATTGTTTTTAAGATCTTCAATTCTTGGTCTTCTATTCACAATAATAACTAAAATAAATAGATAAATACCAAAGAAAGCTGCATACCATTTAAACAACAATACACAGAATGGATATGCAATAAATGAGAATAAAAACGCAAATAACACAAATGGAATTGTTGCAATAGCTGCAAAATTGATATATTCCTTTATTCCCTTTAATTGACCAGTATCCCTTAAAATAAATGAGAATAGCATTGAAATCACTAAAGAAAATAGACCCACAAATAATAATGAAACCATTCGATAAGTAAAATGAAGGGCAGGAACATATGTATCAGATATTAAATCGCTAATTACTCCTGCATTTTCCATCTCATTAAAATTAAATTCAACTTTTTTATAATAAGATAAATTAGGAAGCGCAAATTTAGTAGCATCCATCTTAAAATATAAGGCCTTATCAGTAAACATCAATAAATAATGACCAAATCGATTCTCTTCTAAATTAGCAAGCTTATTAAAGTCTTCTGCGATATCATATGTTTTATCATCATCACTTGTAAAATCAAAGACAATATGAATATAGCTAATTTCATCATTTACATGACTACCATCTTCATCATATATTGGTTTAATTGCTTTTAAAACATATTCTTTAGCATCAATTACACCCTTATCAGTATTCATAATACCATCAGTATTATTAATAACTAAGTTCAATGCTTTAATATCGCTAAATCTGACTAAATTATATTTATCTAATTCATCACTTGTAAATTCATTATTTGTATTTGTGCTATTATCATCAACATATTTTAAAATATCATAGCCACTTTGACTTTCAAGTTCCTTATATTTCATTTTATTTAAATAAATAGATGAAGGAATAGACATAATAAGTGATGCTAAAACTAAAATGATAAGACCAAATATAAGCTTCATTTTACGATGTATCACCATATATCTAGGCACAAATATTGATTGAATAAACTCTAAAATTTTCATTTTTACTCCTATTTTATTTCATGTACCTTATCTGTTTGATAAACATTTTTATTATAATCTAAGATTTTATTTGTTGAATAAACAACTAAATTAAAGATAGATGCTAAATGGATACAATCAGTTCTTAATTTTTCATCAATTCCCTTAGATAAATAAATACCAGAAATAATCTTAGAATCAAAGGTATATGCACTAATTAAATCAACTAAATTAGCATCAATAATTAATTTAATACCTGTTTTTGATAATCTTTCAATAATTTCTTTTAAATTATCCTTTTCATAAACTAAAAACTTTAATTCATTAAATCCATCATTAGGTATTGCATTATTATCTAAAATCTTCTTGATTATTTTGTTTTGGATTCTAAAGAAACAAGGTGCATTAATATTCTTATCTAAGATATTACGATATAATTTAAGATCATAATTGCTTAAATATTCATTATCTAAATAAGATCTAATATCATCATTATTACCACAAGCAAGGCTTGCTTCAAATATTGGAATATTATCATATGAATGATATTCTCTCATCTTAATATTTAAATTAGAATCTAAATATTTTGCAGCGATCTTATTCATACTCTTCTTCTTTAAATATGTTTTATAAACTTCTTCAGTGAAGAATACATAATTATTTTCAATACAAACCTTAGATAAATTGAATGATTCTTCAATATTTACGATATCACGAGGATATCTAACTACTGAGAATTTAGCATCAATTTTTGATGTTAGTTTTTCTAAGGTATGTAAATTTACTTCATTTTCTAAAACTACTAAAAAATCAGTATTATCAATAAAGAATGGTTCAACACCAAATAGATTTTTAATATAAGTATAATTAGACACATTTGTTCTGATTCTAATGATTGAATATCTAAATTCAATACGATTTGCTTTTATTTTTAATTCTTGAATATATTTTTCTAGTTGGCTTGTACCATCAATTAAAGAACGCATATCTTCGTTTTTAATTGAAATTGTGCCATAAGAGAACAACAATTTATCAGTTTTATCAAAATATGGCATCATTTCTTCAACAACTGTTACTACACGGTCATCTAAATTGATCTTATATTCAATAGAATAATTCTTAGCTAAATCAGCTACAGTATTATATCTATCAATGTCAGCTTTATTAATCATCTTTAAATAATTAATTCTTGATATTGATTTATGATTAATATGTAATTGATCCATTAAAGCTTTAGATAAATACATAATATCATTAGATACATAAACCAAACCTATATTGTCTTTATCAACAATATCATTTAAGCTCTTAGTAGTTGCTTCTAAATTTTCATTTAAAAAGACTGATGTTAAAGATGATTCTAAAATCTTAGTTGCAACTCTAAATAAAACAGTATTATTTTCAGTTGTAATATCCGATTTATTAGATGCATAAATCATACACGCAAATAAATCTTTATGATATGCCATAGGAATAGCATTGACATAATTTAAGCCATCATCCTTATATGAACGATTATTGAAAATATTTAAAAGTTCTACTTTTGACTTATTAAAATCAAAAGCCATTTGCCGATTTCTTTCAATAATTAATTCACCAATTGTTGATTTTAATGCGTTAAATGATATTTTCTTTTCATATAAACGATTATTCTTATAATTCATGCATAGAATAGAATCATCTTGCATATAATCAAGACTAGAAGTTCTGTTAAACAGCACAAATGTTGCACAATCATAATCAAGAACTGTTGATAAAGAATTGTTGTAATTCATTAAAACATCTCTTAAAGAATTATCTAGTACATTATTTGCGATAATGTTTGTTAATTTATCAACCTTTTGAATAACAGATGAAATCTGATTGATTAATTCATCATTTGCTTCTACATCTTTTGATTCAATTAGATTCTTCTTTTCAAAATCATCGATTTTTGCATCTATTTCTTCATATTCTTCAATAATTTTACTTAAATTATCAACATTTTTAGATGCAACTAAATATTTAATCTTATTTTTAATGAATTCTCTTTTTATATAATAATCATCACAAGCATTAATAAAGATTGCAATCTTAGATATAACAAGTCCCATTTCATCAATTCTATTTAAATCTAAAAGTAAATGTAAATATTCATTCACAATTGGAAGTGTCATTTGATTCATATCTTCATTATCAAAGATTTGTTTGAAAATTTGATATGCTTCTCTCTTTTGATCTTTTAATAACAAAATACGAGCAAGTAAATAATCATTATAAACCTTACCTTCTTCATCATCTGTATATTTGATACACAAATTAAGAGCTTCTTCAGCTAAAAAGCCCTTCTTTTGATCAACATATATTTTAGCAAGGTTAGAATAAACATATGGAAGTAAATCCTCACTTGGATTTTTAAGAATATCCTTAAGAGCAAGTTCAGCTTTAACAAAATCATTTAAATATGCATAAATATATGACATTTCTAGATTCCATCGATTAATAGCATCGATATCATCTTTATCTAATACTTGATATTTTTCCTTTGCATATTTATAAGCAAGTTTATAATTTTTATTTGTGATATAAACGTATAAAATACGATCAAGTAATGATAAATAAACATTCTTGTACACTACTTTATCAATAGTATTTAAATCTGCACTTAAGATTTTCAAAGCTTCATCTAAATTTTGATGTTCAATATAAATATCGACAATTAAAGCATCACATAAATAGAAATATTCATAATTTTCTTCCTTTATGCATGCTTCTTTTAATCTTTTTACTTCATCAATTAAAGAAAATTTATATTCTTTATTAGATAATCTTTGATATTCATTTCTAATATAGGGATCCATACTACCTCCGTATATGTTTTTAAAATTCTAATATAATTGTAACTGGTCCATCATTCACAAAATCAATTTGCATGTCAGCACCAAAGATTCCACATTCTACATGTATGTTATTTTCTTTTAATTTTGCATTAAATATATTATACAAATTAGATGCTAAATCAGGCTTCATCGCATTGATAAATGATGGTCGATTTCCTTCATTTGTGTTCGCATATAAAGTAAATTGGGAAATAGATAAAATAGAACCATTTACTTGGTAAATATTCTTATTCATTTTTCCTTGTTCATCTTCAAATATTCGTAAATTAATGATTTTTTTAACCATTTTATCAATTACTTCAATACTATCATTATGTGTAAAACCAACAAGTAACATATAACCATGATCTATTTGACCAACGATTTTATTGTCAATAATACATTTTGCGGTTTTACATCTTTGGACTACTACTTTCATTATTTCATAACCCTTTCTACTGTATATACATCAGGTATTTTTTTGATATTTGTGATTGCGTTATCTAAAATATCAACAGATTTAACTAAGAATTTAATTCTTGTTAATAATTCACCTGTTCTCATCTTTGATGATGAGATTGTTGAAATGGAAATACTTGTCGCATTTAACACATTGATAATTTCTGATAAAATGTTGTTACGATTAAATGATAAAATACTAATAACTGATTCAAAGCCTCTTTTAACATCAGCATCTTTATCCCAATATACATCGATGAAACGGTTTTGGTCAGCATTTCTCACATTTGGACAATCAAAGCGATGAACTACAATACCATTTCCCTTAGAAACAAATCCCACAATGGCATCACCTAAGACTGGATGACAGCAGCTTGCAATCTTTACTTGGGCCTTTGAGATGCCATCAACTAAAATACCATAGCTATTAGATTGAACTTTCTTTCTTCTTTCATCGTCATTATATTGTCTGATTAAAGCTTCATCGCCTACTTCTTCAACATTGAACATCTTATTGTAAGCACCTTTTTCTGATAGTGTGCCTTTTCCAATTTCATAGTAGAATTCTTCTAAAGAATCAATATTGAAACGTAAGAAATTATCTTTAACAATTTTATCATTAAGTTTAGTTTCATTATTGTTAGCTTTTAAGAGTTCATTGAATTTGTTTAAACCCCGTTCAATGAATTCATCTCTTTTACGCTTGTTTAAAATTGCGGTAATTTTATGTCTTGCATGGTTTGTACCACAAATTTTTAACCATGCCTCAGTTGGTCCATTGAAATTCTTGTTTGTTTTTATTTCAACTACATCACCAGTTTTTAGTTTATATGTAAGTGGTACAATCTTGTTATTAACAATCGCACCAACTGTATGATTACCAACTTCTGTATGAATACGATACGCAAAATCTAGAGGATTTCCACCATTTGGCATATCAATAACATCACCTTTAGGCGTAAATACATAAATATTTGCGTTAAATAATTCTTTTTTAATATCTTGTAAAGGATCAGCATCTTCATTTTCATTCATTTCTGCATAAGATAATAATTCACGATACCATCTTAATTTTTCAGCTAGCTCTTGCTGTTCCTTTTCTGGTGTATAGCTCTTATTTTCTTCCTTATATGACCAGTGGGCAGCAATACCAATTTCTGCAACCTCATCCATTTCATATGTTCTAATTTGAATTTCAAAGATAGATCCATTCAAACCAACTACAGTTGTATGAAGAGATTGATACATATTAGGCTTTGGTGTTGCAATATAGTCCTTAAAACGCATAGGAAGTGGTGTCCACTCAGCATGCATTAGTCCTAAAACACGATAACAATCTTCAATTGTTGGGACTAATATTCTTAGGGCTAATAAGTCATAGATTTGGTCGAATGTTTTATTTTTTTCTTCCATTTTTTTAGCAACAGAATAAATATTTTTAACACGACCCTTAATTTCAAATTTAGAAACATGGTTAGCAAGTAAGATTTCTTCAATTCGCTTCTCCATGCCATTTAAGCCTTCTTCTTTTAAAAGCTTATGTTCTTTGATTTGTTTGGAAATAACAGCGTATTTTTCTGGTTCAATATAACGATAAGATAAATCTTCCAACTCTGCCTTAATACGATACATACCAAGACGATGTGCAAGTGGAGCATATAAATCTAATGTTTCTTTCGCAATACGTTCTTGTTTATCCTTAGGTTGGAATTGTAAGGTACGCATGTTGTGAAGTCTATCAATTAATTTAACCATGACAACACGAATATCTTTAGCCATCGCAATTAAGATCTTTTGATGTGTTTTCGCTAAAGCTTTTTCTTTTGTCATGTATTTTAATTTAGAAATTTTAGTAACGCCATCAACAATAATCGCAACATCATTTCCAAATTGTTCCTTGATTTTTTCGATTGGATATTCAGTATCTTCAACAACATCATGAAGTAATCCAGCACAAATTGTGGCAGGACCTGTTCCTAAAGATGCTAACATATATGCAACTTCAAGTGGATGTTGTATATATTTTTCACCAGATTTACGAAGTTGTCCTTCATGTTGTTTTGCGGCAACCTCGTATGCATCTCTTATCATTTTGATGTTCTTTTCTTTATGTAAATATTTTGATGCTTGTTCAATTACTTTTTCAATTGTCATTGTTGACTTTTGATAAACTTCAGTTTCATCAAGATCAATAATCTTTACTTCATCTAAGAATTGCATATATGCCTCCTTTCTAAAAAATTTATTTTTTATTTATAATTTTAATAATAAATAATATTTATTATTCTCCTTCATATTCAAGTAAAGCAAGAATTGGATAATTAGGCCCAATATTTTCTCTACCCTTTAAATCAACTAATTCAATCACAAATGCACAGCCAACAACGCTAGCACCTAATTTTTCAACTAATTTGATAGCAGCATTGACAGTACCACCAGTTGCAAGTAAATCATCAACGATTAATACCTTTTGACCTGGTTTTAATGCATCTTCATGAATGGATAAAGTGTTTGTACCATATTCTAATTCATAAGATTCTTCAATAGTCTTTCTAGGTAATTTACCTGGCTTACGTACAGGTACAAAACCAATATTTAATTTTGATGCAACAGGACAACCAAAGATAAATCCTCTTGATTCAGGACCTAAAATAACTTCTGCGCCTAATTTCTTCGCAAATTTTGCGATATCCTTTAAAGCATGATTGAAAGCTTTACCATCTTGTAAAAGTGGTGTAATGTCTCTAAATAAGATTCCTTCCTTTGGGAAATTTGGAACTGAAGCAATATAGTCTTCATAATTAAATCTTTTTTTCATGATATCCTCCTTATAAATTAGATAAACATATTATTATTATATCATTTTTTTCAAAAAAAATACATAAAAAAATAAAAATAGTCGTTTAGGAAAATCTTTTCATTTATTTAAAGGGCTCTTTATTTACATTTATTCAAAATTATGATACAATAAATTAAGTAAAAAAGGAGTCTATATGGAACCATTAGCATATTCAATGAGACCAAAAAATTTTGATGAAATAGTCGGTCAAAGTCACTTAATTGGCAAAAACGGCGCAATCAGAAGATTAGTTAAAAATAATAAATTGCCATCAATTATCCTATATGGTAAACCAGGAATAGGTAAAACCACAATCGCAAATGTGATTGTAAGTGAACTAGGCTTACCTTCATCAACATTTAATGCATCAAGTGATAATAAAGCAAGCTTAATGAAACATATTGAGAATGCGAAAATATCAGATAAATATGTATTGATTGTTGATGAAATACATCGAATGAAAAAAGATATACAAGATTATCTTCTTCCATTTGTGGAAAAAGGTAATGTTACTATCATTGGAATTACAACAGTAAACCCATATATGTCAGTTAATCCTGCCATTAGAAGCCGTTGTATTGTATATAAATTAAATGATTTATTAGAAGATGATTTATTAATTATAGTAAATAGAGCTATTTCTTTAAAAGAAAATTCTTTAAATAAAAAGATTAATTTCACTGATGATGCTAAGAAATATATTGTCTCTTTAGCTGCAGGTGAAGTACGTGGTCTAATAAATTATTGTGAAACAATCATTGATGCTTATCAAGATGAAGCTGAAATTACAATTGATTTAGAACAAGCAAAAGAAATAATCAATCGTCCAGCAATTAATATTGATAAAAATGAAGATACTTATTTTCAAACATTAAGTGGCTTACAAAAATCAATTCGTGGTTCAGATGTCGATGCAGCCCTTCATTATCTTGCCCTTCTTCTTGCATCTGAAGATTTATTATCTTTAGTTAGAAGATTACAAGTAATGGTCTTTGAAGATATTGGTCTTGCAAATCCACAACTTGCAGTTAGAGTTAAAACTGCCTGTGATGTCGCACTTGATGTTGGAATGCCTGAAGCAAGAATTCCTTTAGGTGTAGTTGTCGTTGATATGGCCTTATCACCTAAATCAAATGCTGCATATCTTGGCATTGAAGCAGCTTTAAAGGATATTGAAGATGGTAAATCAGGTCATCTTCCACCACATCTTAAAAACACATATTCATTTGATGGTAAGGTTGATGCTTATAAATATCCCCATGATTATCCAAATGCGTGGGTTTATCAACAATATCTACCAGATGAATTATTAGGTGCTAAATATTATCATCCAAAAGAATCCAGCAATTATGAAAAAGCAATCAAAGAAAGATATGATTGGATTGAAAAGATGAAAAAAGAATATGAAAATCAAAAAAAGAAGGCAAAATAAATGCCTTCTTTTTGGATAGATAATAATGAACTATGTGTTTCTATAGAAAAAGTAATTGAAAAAGATACAAATATAACAGAAAAAATAGTGTGAGTTTCTTCATCGTTCATCACCTTTCATTATACTAACAATATTTTTAACATTTATTTTTATTCTATGTATTTCATAAGTGTCTCTTTTGATCGTTAATGTGCTATCATTTAAAAAATAAGGGTACAAATAATCGTAATAAATATCTAATTCTCTTTTTGCAATATCTTGAGATTCATTAGAGGCAGTTAATATTAGTTCGCTATTAAAGACAATATACGTATCTTTTTCATCTTTTATTGCTAAAAATGATTCTCCATGTTTAATAATCTCTCCTAAATTAAAACAATTACTATCATTATTATATGTTCTATTTTTTCCACCTAACATAAAATGATAGCCATCATTATTTGTGATTTTAATAATTTCATTTACTTCTTTGCCAACTTCTTCATAATAATTATAATGTTGGTTAACTATCACATCATTTATGATATCTTTTTCTACAATATAATCACTAATACAAAAAGAACAAATAAGTTTTAATTCACCGATAAAATCTTGTATATCATTTATATTAGTATATTTTACCCATGTATATAGTTCATATAATCTTCTATCTGAAAAAGAATATATATCATAGATTTTAGAATCACAATATATAGAAATATAATACTTAATATTCCCAATTTTATTTAAATATAATGTATAAGAATCATCCCGTTTCATTAAGTCTAACCAATCAGAGAATGAATATGTCAGTCTATCCTCATCTCTTGATTCGCGTATCAAGTAATTAATAATTTTATTAACATCATTGTCCTTACTATTCAAAACAACATAATTATTGTTATCATTATTAATATATGTTTCGTTTTTGCATGCAATTAGCAACAAACACATAATTATTAAAATAATTGTTGTTATTTTTTTCATATTATATTCCTTTCTATTTCAAATATATATGTTAAATAGTCTATTTTTAAGTTTAAATATTACATCTAGAGTTTATCACACAATTATTGTAAAAACAACAAATAATATAAAATATATATAATAATAATGAAAAAGAATATGAAAATCAAAAAAAGAAGGCAAAATAAATGCCTTCTTTTTAAAAATAATATAAATAATTATTTTTTAGTTTTCTCTTTATGAATTGTCATTTTTCTACATTTAGGACAATATTTCTTTAATTCTAAACGATCTGGAGTATTTTTCTTTTCTTTTTCAGTTAAGTAATTTTCTTCACCACATTCAGAACATTTCATTAAAAAAGTAACTCTCATGCTAACAGCCTCCTTTAATACCATCTAAATTACTTTTATAATTATACACTAAAATTCTTTATAAAGCAAGAGTTTTTTTATTTTTGTATCTTAAGAGATAAAAAATTTAAAATAAAAGAAGGAAAAAATCATTTAAATATTTTACTTGAATTTCTTCTTCTTTAGTGATATAATAGACATGTGAAAATGTGAGGATATTATGGAACTAGAAAACATTCAAATTAAAGAGGTCGCTTTATTTCCAGTAAAGCTAACTCGTGATGAAAAAAAGAAATTAAAAGTCATAAAAAGATTGATAAATAAAGAATTCAATGGTACTAAAGCTGCACAAATGCTGAAAGTAACTACCAGACAAATAAGAAATCTAAAGAGACAAGTCTTAAATGAAGGTGATGCCGGTATTATTCATAAGAACAGATATAATAAACCGGCTAATACTTACGATGAAGAAACAAGAGTAAAAATAGCTAAATTATATCGTAAAGAATATCGTGGAACAAACTTCACTGAATTTGCGAAGATCATTCAAAATGAAGATGGCTATGTACAATCACGTTCTACTATTTATAATATCTTACGTGAACAACATATTCGTTCTCCTCAAAGAAAGAAACATAAAAGAGCTAAAAAAGAGGATAAATAATGAAAAGACGATTAACTAATGAAGTAATTATTGGTTCTAAACATAAAGTCGCAATTGGTGGAAAAAATCCAATTGCTATTCAATCAATGTGTAACACAAAAACCAGTGATGTTGCTTCTACTGTTTCGCAAATACAAACATTAGAAAAAGCAGGCTGCAACATCATTCGTGTTGCAGTTTTAAATTTAGATGATGCTTACGCTATAAAAGAAATAAAAAAACATATCAATATTCCTCTTGTTGCTGATATCCATTTTGATTATAAATTAGCCCTTGCCGCAATTGATGCAGGCGTTGATAAGCTAAGAATCAATCCAGGAAACATTGGTTCTATTGATAAGGTCAAATTAGTCGTAAATAAATGTATTGAGCACAATATCCCAATTAGAATTGGTGTAAATATGGGCTCTTTAAATAAAGAAATTGAAGAAAAATATGGAAGATGCGCTAAAGCCTTATTTGAAAGTGCTAAAGAACACATCCAAATATTAGAATCCTTAAATTTCCATAACATTGTTGTATCAGTAAAAGCTAGTAATATAAGCACATGTATTGAAGCCTACGAAATGTTGTCAAAAGCATATCCATATCCACTTCATATCGGTATAACTGAGGCTGGAAGTGAATATCAAGGCCTTGTTAAATCATCAATTGGCCTAGCCATCTTATTAAACGAAGGTATTGGTGACACAATAAGAGTATCTTTATCAGATGATCCAATCAAAGAAATAAAGGCAGCAAAGGAAATACTTGCAAATTTCAATTATTACACTAAGCCTCTTATTACTGCATGTCCTACCTGTGGTAGAACTCAATATGATATGCTTCCAATCTTAAAAATCATTGAAGAATATGTCAATAATACCTATCCAAATGAAAATATACATATCGCAATTATGGGCTGTGCTGTAAATGGACCAGGGGAAGCAAAAGATGCTGATATTGGTATAGCTGGTGGTATTAATGAAGCTCTTCTATTTAAGAAAGGCCAAATTATAAGAAAAATTAAAGAAGAAAATATAATTGAAGAATTCAAATTAGAAATTGACAATTATATCAAAGAAAAAAGCGCTAAATAAGCGCTTTTTATATTGTTATTAACGCATAAATAGGTAAATGATCACTATTAATTACATCTAATACATCTGCATCTATAATCTTAATATCCTTTGATAAGAAAATATAATCAATTTTTATCTTTGAATCAATTGATGGATAAGTATTAATAATCTTATTCTTAAAATCAATTGTTGCTTCATTATATTTTTTCATAATGTTTTGGATAAAACGATTATCAACAGTCATATTAAAATCACCTAAGATAAGAGTTTTCTTGTTAGGATCAATTGTATCCATTAAGGTATAATATGCATTTTCTTGTTCATCTGGATTAAGACCAACATGCAAAGAAATGAGGTCAAAATTACCATAATTAAATTTAGTAAGAACTCTTGATTCATAGGTACCAAATTTATGAATATGAATAGGATCAGGAATATGTACTATCTCATAATCAGAAAATGGAATTTTAGAAAATACTGCTGAACCATATTCACCATTTTTAGCATCGATTGCTTTAGAAAAAGTATAATATTTAAAATTACAGTTTGCTGCAATATATGATACTTGATCAAAATATTCTTCACTTTCAATAAAACCTTTACCATATATTTCATTTATTGATAAAATATCAGGATTAAGTGCATTAATAGTTTCAATAATATCAGCAAAATTAACCTTTCTTTTACCAATTATTCTTGAAGAATAATCAAGCCCATGTTGAATATTATAAGTCATAAGCTTAATCATCATAATTATCACCATTCAACTTTTCTTTTTCTTTAGCTCTTTGTCTGTGAATGTTCTTAAAATACATTTCATCAATCTTTTGATGTTTCATCTTATGTAATTTCTTATTTATCTTTTCTAATCTTTTCTTTTTATATCCAGGTTTAACCTTCTTTGGCATTGGTGTTCGCATATGAACTTCTTCTTCAATTTTTTGAATCTTAGTCGATTTACGAATGCCATTTCTTTTCTTTGTAGGCTGTAATATTCCATCTTTTAGTGCCATATATGTACACTTAAGATGTTTCTTTCTTAGTTCAGTTAAATAATTATCATCATCAAAATCATAAAAAGAAATTGCTTGTCCTTTTAAATTATTTCTTCCAACACGACCAACACGGTGAATAAAGAATTCAATTTCCTTTGGAAGTTCAAAGTTGATAACATGGCTTGCACCTTGAATATCAATACCACGAGACGCAATATCAGATGCTACAACATATTGTACTTCGCCATCTTTAATTCTTTTTAAGACTTGTTTTCTTTCTCTTGATTCTAAATCACCAGTTATTTTGATACATTTAATATTATTTTCACTTAAATATGATGCTATTTCATCGACCTTATTTTTAGTATTTGCGAATATTAATACTAAATATGGAGTAAATGTATGCAACACATTAACAAGTAATTCTAATTTATCTTGGTTCTTAGTAGGAATAAAGATATATTCAATTTCATCTTTTGTGATTAATTTGTTGCTTAAATCATATAATTCACATTTATTTCTTTTACTGAATAATAAATATTTATTGATGAAATTAGTAAGTCCATTAGGAATTGTTGCTGAAAAGGCACAAACTTGTTTTAGATATTCAAATCTCTTAAATACATTATCAATTTCATCGCCTTCTTTAGAACCAAAGACCATATCAGCCTCATCAATAATAACAGTTGATGCTGTATAAATTTTTAATGCATTCGCATTGTTTACTAAATCATTGATTTTACCGATTGTGCCAATCACAATTTGTGGCTGGCTTTTATTTAATCTATCTATTTCAGCATCTCGATTTGTACCACCAACATACATTCTAATATCAATATTTTCACTAAATTTAGTGATTTTTGTAAATTCTTCCATTAATTGAAAAGCAAGTTCACGGGTAGGAGATATAATAACAGCTTGTACTTCTTTTTTATTTTCATCTAAATTTTGTAAGATTGGGATAATAAAAGCATGAGTTTTACCAGTACCAGTAGCACTTTTTACTACAACTGATTGTTTGTTTAAGATTTTAGGAATAATAATTTCTTGAACAGATGTAGTTTCATAAAAATCAATTGATTTTAATCCTTGATTTATATAATCTTTTAAATTATAATTCACAAATTTCATTTTATATCTCCTTTCCGATACATTTAGGGTATCCTATTTTTGTTATTTCGACCTTAACAAGATCATTTTCTTGTTTATTAGATTTAAATTCTACCTCTAAATAATTAGAACTATGTCCAAAACAAATTCCATTTACATTCTTTTCTACTAAGACTTCTACTATTTTACCTAAGAATTTATTTCTATATTCTAAAGCTTTCTTTTCATTTAAATGCAGTAAATCATTAACTCTTTTCTTCTTAGTAATTGGGTCAATGATATTATCAAATTTATAAGCTAAAGTTCTTTCTCTTCTTGAATATGGGAAAACATGCATTTCCCCAAAATCCATTGATTCAATAAATTTATATCCATCTTTAAAATCTTCTTCAGTTTCACCGCTAAAACCAGCTAGAATATCAACTGTAATATTTACATCTTTAAAATATGACCTAATTAAATCAATCTTTGATTTGTATGTTTCAATGTCATATTTTCTTTTCATTCTTTTTAAGGTATTATTGCAGGCAGCTTGCAAAGGAATATGGAAATGATCACAGAAATGTTCTTTATTTTCTTTAATAACATCTAATAATTCCTTAGTGATTTCACTTTCTTCAATTGAAGAAATTCTAATTCTTCCAAGCCCTTCAATTTTTACAAGCTCTTTTAATAAGTGTGCAAGTGTAATACCTAAATCTTTACCATAAGCACCAGTATTAATACCACTAAGCACAATTTCCTTCATACCAGCCTTTGTAAGTGTTGTAATTTCATTTACACAATCTTCAATTTTTCTACTTCTTATATGCCCTCTTGAATATGGTACTGTACAATAGCTACAATAATTATCACAACCATCTTGGATTTTCACAAAGCCTCTGGTTTTATCATTGTATCTATCAAGTTTCATCTCTTCATAATCTTTGATCTTTAATACATCAACTTTATAGCTTAAATCAGCTTTTGCTGGCTTATTATCAAGATATTTCATAACTAAATCGTAAATCTTATTACGATTATAAGTACCTACAATAATATCAACACCATCAATACCAGCAATATCTTCAGGTTTTAATTCTGCATAACAGCCCATAACCGCAATTACAGCATCTTTATTCCGTCTAACTGCTTCTCTGATGATTTTTCTTGATTTAGAATCCCCTGTATGCGTAACAGTACAAGTATTGATTAAATAAACATCACATACATCATTAAATTCTTTTAATTCAAAACCATTATCTATGAATTTATTGATTAAAGATTCAGATTCATACAAATTAACCTTACATCCAAGTGAATAATACGCAATACTTCTATTCATCATTTTCACCTATAAATGCAAGAATTGCCATTGCTGCAAGTGGAGCAGTTTCTGTTCTCAATACTCTTTTACCTAAAGAAATTGTATGTACCTTATCATTTTCAAATAAAATATTTTCTTCTTTTTCACTAAATCCACCTTCAGGACCAATGATAACTAAGATATTTTTAATTGATTTATCAATATTTAAATATTTCTTTAAGCTTAAATCATCTTTCTTTCTTGCATGCGCAAATAATACTAAATCATATTCATTAAATGATTTAACTAAATCATTAAATGATAATACATCATTTAGGATTAAGAAATCATTTCTTTCTGCTTGTTCAGATGCTTCTTTAATAATACGTTCTAAGCGATCATTTTTAAATTTATATTCTTCTTTTTTAAGTTTAATTACAGATCTATCCATAGCAACTGGAATATATCTATAAGCACCTAGTTCAACAAGTCTTCTGATAACTTCTTCTTGCTTATCTCGTTTAACTAAACCATGAGCGATACTAACTTTAATAGCAAGTTCATTATTTTCTTCTTTTTCTTCTAATATTCTTAAACTTACTTGTTTAGAAATATTTTCTATTTCACATAAATAGATTTTATTAGTACCTTTAATACATGCAATGACATTTTCACCAACATGCATTCTCATAACATCTTTGATATGATGGCTATCAGCTTCATCAATTAAGATAGTACTATTTGTGATTAAATTGTGTTCATCAATAAAATATCTTTGCATATATTCACCCATTTATATTAAATATTATATCATTTTTTAATGATTTTTACAAGATTTTTAAATATGACATAATAATAAAAACAGATGTCAATATAAAACATCTGTTTTTATAGATATTTATGATTTAAAGAATTTTTTGATTTTATCAAAGAATGATTCATTCTTTTCATTTGTTTTGGAAAGTTTTTCAAATAAATTCTTTTGTTCTAAAGTAAGTTTAGTAGGTGTAATTATTTTAACAATTACATACAAATGTCCTGTTTGACCAGTTCTACCATTTGTGATACCACGACCTGTTACTTTAAACTTAGTACCAGTTTGTGTACCAGCAGGAATCTTTAAATTACCTGTAGTTGTAAGAGTTGGAATTTCAATTGTAGCACCTAATGCAGCTTGTGAGAATGTTATTGGCATTTCCATATATAAATCTAAGCCATCACGTTCAAAGATTTCGTGATTTCTTACATTTACTTGGATGTATAAATCGCCAGGAAGTCCGCCATTATAACCAGCTTCACCCTTACCAGACACTGTCAATGTTTGACCATCTTCAACACCTGAAGGAATCTTAATCTTAAGCTTTGAAGTTTGTTTGATACGGCCTTCACCCTTACAAGTTGTACATTTATTTTTAATAGTTTTACCAGTTCCATTACAATTTGGACAAGTAGTTTCAGTTCTTACACGACCAAAGATGGTATTTTGTTCGACATAGGCACGACCTGTACCATGACAACTTGAACATACATTGATGTCGTTTTTACTCATAGCACCAGTGCCGCTACAGTCTTTACAAGTATCATATTTAGTAATACTTATTTCTTTTTCTACACCAAAAGCTGCTTCTTCAAAACTCAAATTAATACTAACTTTTAAATTACGTCCTCTAATAGGACCATTCTTAGTTTGTCGGCTTGAACCACCGCCGAAGAATGAAGAGAAAATATCTTCAAATCCTCCGAAGCCTCCCGATCCACCAAAGCCACTAAAGCCTTGGCCAAAGCCTGAACCCATATTTGGACCATCATGACCAAATTGATTATATTGTTCACGCTTTTGTGGATCACTTAAAACATCATATGCTTCTTGAACTTCTTTGAATTTTTCTTCAGCATCAGGTTCTTTACATACATCTGGATGATATTTTTTAGCTAGGCTTCTATAAGCCTTTTTTATTTCATCATCACTTGCATTTTTACTGACCCCTAAGACTTCAT
Organism: Bacillota bacterium; assembly: GCA_016280895.1. GTDB lineage: Bacteria > Bacillota_I > Bacilli_A > ML615J-28 > CAG-698 > RGIG3506. The sequence goes on along the minus strand of JAEEHM010000112.1, from coordinate 51,846 downwards.
AATAATCTCGTTTGGCCATTTTTAATTACCTCAAATGCGATTATTTATTTTCAGTGAATTCTGCATCTACTGCATCATCATCTGATCCATTATTACCATTATTGTTGTTTTCGTTATTTCCTGTATTTTGATTATTAGCTTGAGCCTTTTGGTATGCTTTTACAGCAATGTTTTGACTAGCCTTTAATAATTCATCTTTCTTAGCCTTAATGTCTTCAACATTAGTACCCTTTAATGCTTCTTCAAGAGATGCAATCTTTGCTTCAACATCAGCTTTTTCATTAGCATCAACTTCAGCACCTAAATCTTCCATAGCCTTCTTAACTGAGAAGATTGCTTGTTCAGCTTCATTTCTTGTATCAACTTCTTCTTTACGTTTCTTATCAGATTCAGCATTCATTTCAGCTTCTTTAACCATTCTATCAATTTCTTCTTCAGATAAGCCGCTACCACCTTGAATAGTAATGTTTTGGCTCTTACCAGTACCTAAATCTTTAGCCTTAACATTAACGATACCATTAGCATCAATATCAAATGTAACTTCGATTTGAGGAACTCCTCTTGGTGCAGGTGGGATATCAGCAAGTTGGAATCTACCTAAAGTCTTATTATCGGCAGCCATTGGTCTTTCACCTTGTAATACATGGATATCAACAGCAGGTTGATTATCAGCAGCAGTTGAGAAGATTTGTGACTTAGATGTTGGAATTGTAGTATTTCTTTCAATTAATTTAGTAAATACACCACCTAAAGTTTCAATACCTAATGAAAGTGGAGTAACGTCTAATAACAATACGTCTTTAACATCACCTTTTAATACACCACCTTGAATAGCAGCACCCATTGCAACTACTTCATCAGGGTTAACACTCTTATTTGGTTCTTTATTTAATTCTTTCTTAACTAATTCTTGAACAGCAGGCATACGAGTAGATCCACCAACTAATAATACTTGGTCGATGTCTCTTGTAGTTAATTTAGCATCTGATAATGCTCTTCTAACTGGTCCTACACATCTTTCAGTTAAAGCTCTAGTTAAATCTTCAAATTTAGCTCTTGTTAATGTTGTATTTAAATGAAGTGGTCCAGCTACACCCATAGAAATGAATGGTAAGCTAATTTCAGTCTTCATCATTCCTGATAAGTCTTTCTTAGCCTTTTCAGCTGCATCTTTTAATCTTTGAAGAGCCATCTTATCTTGGCTTAAATCAACACCATTTTCTTTCTTGAATTCTTCTACTAACCAATTGATAACCATTTGGTCATAGTCATCACCGCCAAGGTGATTATCACCAGCTGTAGATAATACTTCAAATGTACCATCGGCAAGTTGTAAGATAGATACATCGAATGTACCACCACCAAGGTCAAATACTAAAACAGTTTGTTCCTTATCTGTCTTATCAATACCATAAGCAAGTGCTGCAGCAGTTGGTTCATTGATGATACGTTTAACTTCTAATCCAGCAATTTTACCAGCATCTTTTGTAGCTTGTCTTTGGGCATCATTGAAATATGCAGGAACAGTAATAACAGCTTCAGTTACTTTTTCACCTAAATAAGCTTCAGCTGTAGCCTTTAAATTTTGTAAAATCATTGCACTAATTTCTTGTGGAGTGTATGATTTACCATTAACATTTACCTTTTCACTAGTACCCATCTTACGTTTAATAGATGAAACAGTGTTTAAATTTGTGATTGCTTGTCTTTTAGCGATAGCACCAACTTGAATTTCACCATCTTTGAAAGCAACAACAGATGGAGTTGTTCTTTCACCTTCAGCATTAGTAATAACTTTAACGTCCTTACCTTCCATAACAGCAACACATGAATTTGTTGTACCTAAATCAATACCAATAATTTTACTCATATTTATTTACCTTCTTCCTTTTTGTTTACTTTTACGAGTGTTGGTCTTAAAATTCGACCTTTATATAAATAACCAGTCTGTAGTTCAGCTAAAACTACATCTTCTTCATAATTTTCATCCCATGCAGTTTGTAGTGCATGTTGATACTTCGGATCTAATTTCTCATATAATTTACATTCAATCTTTTTAATTCCTTCTTCATCTAACACTTGTTTTAAATTATTATTAATCATTTGAAAGCCAATTAAATAATTCTTTAAAACAGGATCATCAGTTGGCATTGATACGACCTTATCGAACATATCTAATTGTGTAATCATCTTTTCTAAGATTTTTTGATTAGCATATTCAACCATTTGGGCCTTATCAGCATCTATTCTTTTCTTAAAATTGATTTCTTCAGCTTTAGCCATTAAAACATCTTTTTTAGCTTGTTCTAACTCTTCCTTTAATTTTTCATTTTCTTCTTCTAAAGCTTGAATCTTCTTTTCTAATTTGTGTTCAAATTTATTTTTCTTAAAATCTTTATGTTCGTTATTGTTAGAAGTTTCCTTGTTTTCTGCTTTTTCTTCTTTTTTAATTTCCTCATCTTTAATTTTTTCTTCTTTTACAGGATTTTCTTCATCTTCAAAACGATAACGATTATTTTCATTTGCCATCTTCTTCATCTCCTATAATTTGTGCATATTACTTGCAATGTATTCAAGTAATGGAATAACTTTTTGATATTCCATTCGCTTAGGTCCAATAACAGCAAGTGCACCTCTTGTACCATCTCTGTCAACATAAGGAACAGAGATAACTGTACAATCCTTCATTGCACTTATTTGGTTCTCAGCACCAATTTGCACAGTAATATTATCATTTCCTAAATTAATCAGCTTAAGTATTTCTTTTTCTTCCATTGCTTTCATAATATTATGAAGCTTATCAATATCTCTAAATTCTGGTTGTTTCATCATATTGCTTTGGCCTGATAAATAATATTTATCTTCAACCATACCAGCAATAGCTCTCACAAATACAGATATTAATTGATCATAATATGCAATTCTTTCACCAATGACACTACCATCAGCCAATTTTTCTTGTAAAACATAATCAATATCAGAAATTGGACAATCATATAAGATTTCATTCAACATTGATACAACCTTCATAATGTCTTTAGCATCAATTGTATCAGGGATGATAATCTTTTTACTTTCAACATAACCTTGATTAGTAACTAGAATAATAACAGCAAGATTATCTTCCAAGCTAACAAGTTGAATCTTTCTAATTCTTGCTTTATATGAACCACTACCCAAAGCAAGTGCAGCATAATTAGTAAGTTCACTTACCAAAGCCATTGATTCTTTGATTGCTTGTTCTTGAGATAACATGTTTTTTTCAAAGATTTCATCTATCATTGGAAATCTTTCTTTTTTCTTGTGTTTCTTTTCATCTTCAAGCATCATACTAACATACATCTTATATCCTTTTTCAGAAGGAACTCTACCACTAGATGTATGAGTCTTTAGTAAGTATCCTTGATTTTCAAGTTCTGCCATATCATTTCTGATTGTAGCAGATGAAAAATCAAATTCTTTTTGTGATGCAATAGCCTTTGATCCAACTGGTTCAACAGTCTTTACATATTCTTCTACGATTACTTTTAAAATTTTCTTTTGTCTTTCGGAAATCATATTAGCACTCTTTCTTTCTTACTGCTAATATTATATTACATTTTTTTAGCACTGTCAAGTCTTTAGTGCTAAATTTATTAATATTTTTTTATATATTTTTAAGTTTAATTTATCATTTCAAATATTATATTTTGATTAGTAAATAACAATATAATTATCAATATTTTTATAATTTAAGCCTAAAATTTCACTTTATTTATGTTTTTATTGCTATTTTTGATAAATACTAATAATAATTAAAAAATGATTTTAAATGAAATTTATTCATTTAAAATCATCTTCTTTTCTTATATAATAATTATTTCATTAAATCTAAAACATAATAATTATAAATTAGTTGCATCTTTAAAGGTGCCGAATTACCATGTCCCGGATATATTGTATGATCAGGAAGTACCATCAATTTTTTAATTGATGCTTTCAATACTTCTTCATCACCACTATATAAATCACTTCTTCCGACACTTCTATCAAATAAGGTATCACCTGTGAATAAACAATCATCCATTTCATATGTAATGGAATCAATAGAATGTCCTGGTGTTTCAATGCATTTAAAGAGATTATCTATTATATCATTATCTTTTATATAGATTGATTTATTAGAATCTAATGTAATTTTTTTATCGATTCCCATTTCATAAGCAAAATTATATTCATTATTTTCAATTATTTCTTTTGCATGTTTTGAACAATAAACCTTCACATTAAAATAATCAAGGCATTCATTTAAATAATAAATATGATCAATATGACTATGAGTTAATAATATTCCTTTTACTTCTTCGTCCTTATTGATATAAGCTTTTATTTCATCAACATTCACAGATGGATCAATGATATAAACATTATTATCAATATGCACTATATAACAATTAGATGTGAAATAAGATTCAATAATATCTATTTTCATTTATTCATACCTTCATATGATGTATAAACAGCATCTTTACTTATATTACAGCCAAATTTATAGATTTTAATTCTTTTCACAATTTCTTCAATTGTGTTAATAGCTAAATCCATATTAGCCTCATCATCCGGTCTGATTGTTTGGTTAAGGATTGAATAGATGGACTTATTTATATCCATTTCTTTTATCCAATTATCTTGTGATCTTTCTAAAAACGCAATTCCTTTTATTTCATATTCTTCATTTAAATTTAGGTTTGTTTTGCCGGAAAATGGAGTACCACAAGCATAAATCTTATCATTTTTTATTAAAATTGCTGGTTTATCATCATTCAATATTTTAGCATCTTTAAAAACACTTAGCCATAAAGATGTATGAGTTGATTTACCAGTACCAGATGGTGCCGAAAATAAATAAGCATAATTATCTTTTACTACACATGATGAATGTAGTAATATTCCTTTATGTTTTAATAATTCTTTATAGAAAAATGCACCATATAATACATATTCACAATCACCAATTGATAATTGAGGATATAATTCATGATATTTATTTATCATATCATCCATTAGAGGAATTATTACATCTGCTTTTTTATCTTCTTCTATTTCATATGGAATAGATTGTGATTTTAATGGTTCATATCTTATATTCATTTCTACTACTAAGGATGCAAAACAATATTTCATATTAACCTCTTTCAATTTAATAATATTTTATCATAAAAAAAGAGATAAAACAATTGTTTTATCTCTTAGAATGTTAACTAACATAAGAACTTTCTACTGCATCTCCACTCGATGGTATTGTAAATGAACCCATTGATTGGAAATAGTCCTTATCGGTTATTAAAGTATGAATAGTAGTTTCCGTAGAATGCGACTCGTTGATGTATTTTATTCGATAAGCATATGGGAATGTATCAAATGCATTATCATTATTATCGCATATAAATACATCAAGTGTAACATTTGCACCAGTTTTGTTAACGACTGTTATCGTATACAAGCCATTTGCATATTCATTATTGGCACCAGTTTGGCTACTATCAAAACTTACATCAATTGAGAAGTTAGAGCTTGTAGCACCAGTTGGAATATCAGCACCAATTTGAATAATTGAATGTCCGCCTTCTTCTATTGCATCAGGTCTATCACGATATTCAACATTAAATGCTTTTGTGACTGAATTGCCTTCAGCACTGATTACATTACTAATAGCTTCGCCACCATTACTTGCGATATCTAGATATACAAGATATGCACCAGTTTTACCAGTTACAGAACCCAAGCAATATTCGCCAGCATTACAAGGAACTTCGAAATAATACAATTGAGATCCTTTAGAAATACCAGGATTTGTTATCCAAGATGTTTTAAATATTGGAGTACTATTATATCCAGAAGCTAATGATGTTGCACCAGTATATGAACCATCTGCATTTGTAAATGTATAATTACCACTACTATCTTTTAATTTGTAAATATAGTTTTGATTTGCATTTGTTTTTTCATATACTTCAATTATTTCCATAATATCAGTAATTTTATTGTTTCCGTCTCTAAATACCTTATGTAATGAAAAGAAAGTATTATTACCGTCAAAATAATTACCAGCAAAGAAATTAATTGAACCTCTATCAATTACGTGGAAATCAATACTATCCTGTGGCATTTCATAATTATCAAATTCTCTACCCAACACAGCAACTTTTGGAGCAGTAACCAAGTAATCCTTAGAAATTTGTGCATTCATAAAATGAAGTCCATAAACTGAAGCGCTTCCGTTTAAAGTTTCAACAAGTTGTCTCTTAGCTTCTTTAAATGCATCTGTATTAGCTGGAGTTTGAGTACGTCCATTATCATTTACGGTATAGATTGTAGTAAAACCACCCTTAGTTACTGTTAAATTTGTTGCATTGCCAGGGTTGTTAATATTATTAGTAGTACTCCAACCATTGCTATATTGGATATAATATCCTCTATTATTATTACCAGTTCTAGAATAAAACCTATTATTACTTGAAACATATGTCCAACTTGTTGAATCACCTTGATCAGTTGTGATAGTTAAACCATTATTATATCTTAAATAATAAGTAACAGAATCAATTACTGTACTAATCCTATAAGTATTAGTAGCGGTAGATGTAAAGTCCCAAAAAATAGCATTTTCTTCGTCAGTTGTATTAGCAACAGCGTTTTTAGCATCATTTAATATTAGATAATTGTTATTATAAGATATTTTTGATGAAGTAAGCGCAGAATCATCATATGAAGATGAAATATTACTAATTGGGAAATATGAAATACGAATATCACCAAAACCTGTTTGGAAAGCAGATGTATTTGGTTCAGTATCATACAATCGAGCACCACCGATAATATAGCCAGTATTTTTCATTGAAACCTTATAAGGATCGCTCGCATCATACCAACTACCTTCGTCCGAATCAGCTATTTTAATTGGAAAATAAGTGTCATAGCCACCATTTACGTTTGCTTTTACAGATTTTTCAAATTCTTGTTGAGAAGTTTTTGTAAATGTTTCATCACTATTTACATTCTTATTTAAAACATCTACAGAATATGATCTAGTAACATCAGTTTCATAAACATTAGGAATATCTCCAACCATTTCGCTTATATTAACATTAATTGTACGTCTTTCAAAAGTCAATGTTGTACCATTATTAGTATTTAGTGACCACGCATTATTATTAAAACGAATGTATCCTGTTGAAGAAAACCAACCACCACCACCGTCAACAGATAAAACTCTATTGTTATTAGTCCATGATGATTGAGTTGTTCCACATTCGAACGTTCCATTACCCCACCAACTTGCAGAGCCATACAAATACGAATTAGTAGTCGCTGCATTACGAATAGTGCCTGAAGAATTATTACCATCATCATTGCTGAAAATCCACTTAGTAGCGCTTGCTTTTGATGTTTCATTAGCGATAGTAGTATTATTAGCTGACAAATAATTGTTTCCACTACTAATTAAATAGTAGTATCCTTCTCCGTTTGCTAAATGAGTAATAGTCCAAGTAGTATCTATTAAATCAATGTAATAATTACCACTCTTTAGAACTCCATCTGCATTATATGTCCAAGTAGTTTGTGTTGTATCGCTAGTCGATAATGCACCATTATCATTAATTAAGTAATAATATGCACCATTAATTGCACAATACAATGTTCCACTTGATGATGATTCACTTAAACCAGATGAATAAAAATGTGTTGCATTTTCTTGTGTAGTACTTTCAAATTGATTAACACCAGTAACACGTAAATAATTATTGTCAGAACCTATTACTAGATAATCTAATTTTTGTACACACCATCCATTTGAATAGCCTAAATAATAGTCAGTATTTCCAGATGTAAAATAGAAAATATTGCCTGAACGTTTCCATTCGAACGAATCGTCATCAAAATATAAACCTTTGCTTGTACTATATGACAAATATTTGATTTCTCCATCCACAACAGTATAAATTGCAGTATTACCGCTTGAATTAGAAAACTGCCATAAACTAGCACTTGATTCATCAGACGAACCAACGCCACCATTTTGAACAGTCATGTAATGATCATTTCCGTCATTAATGACTTTACCTGAAACAGCATAAACTCCCCATTTGGTACCATCATAGCCTAAAATATATTTAATATCAAGTAAAGAATCCTTTGAATATGTTATTGATAGTTCATTATTAGCATAATGCCATTGAGTTGGACTATTAGCAATCTTCAATTCGCCATCACATATTAAATACTTCTTTTCATTATCAATTATAGTGTATAAAGATATATCACTATTATCAGTTAATGGATTCGTTGAAGAAATCAACCTCATAGCATTAGCTTCAGTTGTTGTATTAATAATGTCACTACCATTATTAGATAAATAATTGTTATCGCCTTGTTTAATAATATAATATGATAAATAAGGCACTAATTTCCATGTATTAGTATTAGAATCATATTCTATATAACGATTTTCACCATTTACAACAGTATATAATTTAGAAGTAAAACTATCACCTGAATCAACATTAGTCAAATTCCATTTTGTTGATGCAGAATTTGAAATAGTAAGGCCATAATTGCCACTTCTATTCAAATAGTACTTAACAGTTGTATCATTTGTATATGTTTCTAAATAGCAGCAAAGATAATATGTTCCATCACTGTTCTCTTCATAAACCCATTTAGCTGCTTGATCTTCAGCATTGGCAGATGCTAAAGCTAAATTACTAGCAGATAAATAGGTATCACCATTTTTAATGTACCAAGCATCTAAATCATTATCTTTGTATGTAAAAGTGATAATTGACTTTTTATTTAAACTATTTGTTCCAAATAGACCTTCATATCTATGATCTCCAGACAATGAGTCAATAAAATAGTATTGTCCATCATAATCACTGTGTTTATAATATCGATAATCATCTCTATTATATTGACTAGTGTCAATATAAGTAATATTTTTTGTACTTACTGTATTATAAACCTGTGTATTTTTTCTTTCATCAATTGTTATTGTTTCAATATTTCCATATGTAGTTATTGTTGAACTAACATTAGTACTTGCAATAGCAACAAGTCTTTCAAGTATATCCTTCATCTTGATAGAGCCACCAAAACCTGCTCCTTCGCCAGATGTATGCAAATTAGCAATTAATTCACCAAGAGTAGGAACATCAACATCACCAGTAGATTCTACGCAGCCAAAATAACCAAAGCTACTTTTAGCTGCATTTCCACCAATAATCTTACAGTTATTGATATATACATTAGAAATAGTAGTTGCTAAATTAACATGTCCTGCAATATAACCTACATATACTAAATCAGCAGTGTGATTATTATCACTATCATGTACATCAGAATTATGACCACTAACAGTTCTAGTTGGATCTGTACCAGTTAAATCAATATCAAAATTAGAATAATATACATTTGATATTGATGCTTCTTCTGTTACATAACCAAAAATACCTATATCTGCAGTTCCAAATGTAACATCACCAACAGTTTCAGTTGCTTTTACATGTAGATTCTTAACAGTTAATCCACTTCCATTAAAGACATCATTAAATGGTATATCACTAGTTCCAATTGGAAGTAATGCATTAGAACCATTATAAAATTCTAGGTTCAGCTCTTTAGAATATTTATTACCAGAAGTATTAATTTGGTTTCCATCATCGTCATAATTATAAAATTCTAAGCCTTCACTTGTATTATCAAGTTCATAACCTAATTGGAAATAATATACTTTTGATGCATCACCATCTACCGCAAATCCACTTGTTCTTTGGAATAATTGAACAAGATTATAATAATGAACAGGACGTGTAATTACAAATGGATCTTCTTCTGTACCTGAACCAGTATGGAAATACTGTTTGATGATAGTTGCATCACTTAATTGTGGATCAATATTATTGCTTCTTGCAAACCATGAATAAGTCACAGAAAAGCCTAATACTAATAAAAGTAAAATTGAAAATATGTGTCTAATAATGTTTAATTTTCTCATATTTAATTGTAATACTTATAAAAAGATTTATCTTAATACTTGTATTAAGCCTCCTTTCCTTTCATGATTGTATTGTTTAAAAGTATCAAAAAGAGGATAAAAAACTTCATCCCTTTTTATATATAATTATTGCCCCTAAGGGGATGTTATCGTATAAGACCCTACTTCGGATGAAATAGTGATATTATTAAATTTATATGTATAATTACTATCTAGTATCGTAACTGTAATAGGTATATTAGCACTAGTAAAAATACTATAACAATTTTCTTCTTTATCAAATACAACTTTTACAGATACATTTAAGTTACTATTTTGATTGAATGTCAATATCAAAATGTTGTTTTCAATTGTGTCACTTGCAGAACGATATTCGACTGTTGCAAAATTGTCAACAACAATTTGTTCAGGATTACTATTATTAGCATTTGCGCACAAATCAAGATATACCATATATGCGCCCTGTGTTGAGCCAGCAACACCCATTGCATATTCTCCAGAATTAACTGGCAATTCAAAATAATAAAGCATGTTTTTTACAGGCGCAACTCCCTTTAAGATTGTAGAAACATTAAATACTGATGCACCTCTTCTTCCAGCTGAATAAGTATTATCAGAATACTTATATACTTTCTTGGTATTGTCATCGGCATCTTGAAATATTTCTACAATTTCTTTTATTTTACTTATATTACCACCATTTCTAGTAATTTCATATAAGGAGAAGAAATTCAGATCAACATTCGATGAATTGTAAGTTCCAGCAAAGAAATTTATAACGCCCGACTCTTTTAAATTAAAATTAATTGAGCCTTTAGGAACTTGATAGGTTGTATCATATTGTATACCGTTAATTCTTGCAGTGTTAGCAGGAATTGTCAACAAATTAGAAATACTAACTTGATTATTGTCAAAATGTATTCCATGCACATAACTTTGGTCTGTCATTAATTCTTGTAACGCATTACGCGAATCATTATATTTAACAAAGTTTAAATTTTCGACCGAAACTCTACTATAATTTTTAATTAAAGAATTTTTAGTATTGTTACCTGAATTGTGTTCATCTTGTATTCTTACCCATTGTCCATTGTAGTAAGTCAAAACTTCCAATTTATTATCAGTATATGTAATATTTGCAGTGCTTGTCGAATATGTTTTTTGCATATCATTGTATGCAGTATCACTTAAAGCATTGCCAATATTTACTAATCTATATGATGAAATTTTTGGTGAAGCATTAACTCCTGTATTATTTACATTGCTTCCAACTAAATAACCAGTGTTCATCATATCAGATTTTCCATCATTATTAAATTTTAGAGGAACATAAGAGCCATCTCTTAACCGATATACAATTCCATAATTGTTCGGATTATTGCCAGAAGATGCTGTGAATGACATATTATATCCTCCTGGGCCTGACTCTTGTTTTGTCCAAGTCCCTGTGTTATTTGGGCGAATAGAATATGCTAATGCAGTATAATCTTTCGAAATAAATGAACCACCCCAACCAGCATCAGAGCCTTGTCCTCCATTAATTCTTTCTATAAATTCGTCAATTGTTTCTGCATTCTCACAATAGCCAAAATAACCCCAATCACTTCTAAAACTAGAAGTTTGGCCAATTATTTCACAGCTATTAATGTAGAAATTGCTAAAGCATGTAGCGTCAACGATATGGCCAGCAACGTATCCAACATAAACAACATCAGCAGTTCCAGTATCATTAGTATCATGAACATCTATATTATGACTACTTACTGTTCTTGTATAATCTGTACCGGTTAAATCAATATCAAAATTAGAATAATATACATTTGATATTGATGCTTCTTCTGTTACAAAACCAAAAATACCTATATCTGCAGTACCAAATGTAACATCACCAACTGTTTCAGTTGCTTTTACATGTAGATTCTTAACAGTTAATCCACTTCCATTAAAGACATCATTAAATGGTATATCACTAGTTCCAATAGGAAGTAAAGCATTGTCTCCATTATAGAATTCCAAGTTCAATTCTTTAGAATATTTATTACCAGATGTATTAATTTGGTTACCATCATCATCATAATTATAAAACTCCAAGCCTTCACTTGTATTATCAAGTTCATAACCTAATTGGAAATAATATACTTTTGAAGAATCACCATCTACCGCAAATCCACTTGTTCTTTGGAATAATTGAACAAGATTATAATAATGAACAGGACGTGTAATTACAAATGGATCTTCTTCTGTACCTGAACCAGTATGGAAATACTGTTTAATGATAGTTGCATCACTTAATTGTGGGTCAATATTATTGCTTCTCGCAAACCATGAATAAGTAATAGTGAATCCTAATACAACTATCAGCATTAGCGAAATTATATGTCTTAATATAGTCAATTTTCTCATATAATTTCCTCGTTTCTATATATTTTTTTAATTCGAATATTCAAATAAGAATGGTAATAAGTCATTTGTAAAATGAACTTCATTTTCTAAAACGGAACCAAAGTCTGTAGATGAACCATTTTGATTCAAATAAGCAGTAACTAATTCTTCATTGTAAGATAATTCTATATATACTCTAAGTTGTGGAGATGTTGAGCCTTCTTCATAAAATACTTTATCATCATAATTACTTAAAGTCATAATGAGTGTTGATAATTTAGAATTTTCCCATTGATGTTCTCCATCATCAATAGTACTTACACTTACAAAGCTATTTATTTCTTCATCAGTAAATGAACCAAATGCAGTTTCAATTGTGTCGCTTGATTGACCACAACGGCAACGGAATCCACTAATATTAGACAAATAGTTACCTAATGGTTCAAATCTATCTTCTGTTGATATCGCGTTATTATTAAAAGCAGAAATATTAATTGTTTTTCCTAATTGAATATTTTTAACCAAAATTGAAATAACAATATGTGTTCCAACATTTCTTTCTTTAATGATTGTATCATAAGGATTTAAACTAACAGGTTTATTGTATAAAGGATCATCTGTTATATTATTTGAAACTTCTTCGATAGCATTATTTTCCTGATCTCGCTTATAAATATGGAACTCTTCGATAAAAATATCATCAGCTCCCTTAACACTAATTGTCATACCAGTAGTTTGAACTGTATCATTAAACGCAAACCACGAATATGTTAATGTAACCAAGCAAAAGCCAGTCAATATAATACTAATTATGGACAAAATTATTTTTTTTCTCATAATATCACCTAATAAACAAAAAAAGCCAATTGCTTTATGCAACTGGCTACCATTTCAGGTCCTATAGCTTTGCGTCACATAGTTTCCCATGCTTTGCCCATTTTGCAACTGGCTACCTTTTCAGGCCCTATAGCTTTGCGTCACAAGGTCTCCCCTGCTTTGCCCATTACCTCTTACAAACATATTTTAACCTATATTACAATATTTGTCAAGAATAAATTTAAAATTTAACAAAATTTAAGAAAATTTTAATAGAAACCACTCCAATTAGGATCATCAAAGATATAAGTTAGTACACTATTATCAATTTTATATAAAGATTTATCGATATTTTTATCATTAATTGTTAAAGATAAATCAGAAGAAAATACATATCCACTATTTAAAGTAATAGTAATTGTAATCTTATTATATTCAGGATTACTCATTAATGCAGTGTATTCTGCTTTCTTAATTTCTTCTGAATGCTTTAGATAATCAAATGTTAAAGAAATAGAATTGATAATAACATCAGTATTTGTTTTTTCAACTTCTTCTTTGTAATAATATTTATTATTATCAATATATAAATTACCTTTAGCACTTTCATTATTAACTTTAATTGCTAATTTATCAAAATCATTTGTTAAATGTGCCTTAGAACTAAACACAATTTCAACAATAATATAATCATCACTAAAATCAGCATTCAATACATAACCAGCACCTAAGGCTTGCACTTTTTTATTATCATAATCAATGCTCATTTCAATTGAAGATACATCAATAGTATTGATTGTATCATCTATCTTTTTAGCAATTTCATTATTAGCATCCTTACTTAAAACATCAAGTGCAATTGATATAAGGCTTTTATCTACCATTTTGAAGATAATATAATTATATTTATCACTATTATTTTCTAACTTAATGTAAATATAATCATCATAATTTTCTTCTTTTAATTCAATTTTAAAATCTAAAAGATTAGTTCCTCTATTAATCCTTCCATCAAAGCTAGCAAGTGATGTTAAAGAAGCATCAATATAAGCACCTTGTTCATGATAATAAACATATGATAAATCAAATTCAACATTTAATTGAACACTTGTTTCTGCTATTACATTAAAAGAAACCCATTCCTTACCTTCATCATTCACTAAATTAAAATCAGCAATGCTGAAATTAACATTAACTTTTTCAGTAGGCACGGTAAGCAGTTCTGTATCTACTTTCTTACATGCAAAAAGTATTAATGAAAAGGTAAATATAAATAAAATACCTACAAACTTTTTCATATTATTTCACCACTGGATATGATGCATATAAACGATCAATTCCATATCTTTCTCTTTCTTCTTCTTTAAAGATATGTACAATTATATCATTTAAATCGATCAAACTCCAAGCATCACCAATCTCAGCACCTCTTATATCAAAATCATCTTTTAAATAATTAACGCAGGCTTGCATTTGTCGGCTAGATGCAGTAGTTGCAACGATAATATATTCAAAATATGGACTTGAATTTCTGACATCATATACCTTTACTTCTTTAATTAAATTATGATCAAGTGCACTTAATACTTGCTCATATTTATTTTCACCAGAAAGTAAATATTTCTTATATTCTTCAAACGCATTTAAAGTATAAGGATGTAAATTTTTAGTCTTATCAGAAAGTATTCTTTCAATACAATCTCTTAAGAAAATCGCAATCGCTTTTTTATAATTCTTTCTTGCTATCTTTCTGATATTTGCGAAATATTCACCACTTCTACCTGCTTCTACGCAATCAGCAAGATAGATAATTTCTTGAAGGGGGCTCATATTAGAATTTGCGGTAGAATGAGTTTCAATAGCTTTTAAAATATCTTCATCTTCAATACCCAATTCTTTTTTCACAATATATCCACCAAGTAATGCATGAAGGACTTTTTTGTATTCCGGAATAACTTCAACATCGACATTAAATTCTTCTTTAATTGATTGAAATTCTTCCATACTGCAATATTTAGCATAATCATGTAAAATAGCGCATATTTTTGCCTTTTCTTCATCAATGGGAAGATTATGAATTCTAATAAGTTCAATAGCCATATCAACAACACCAATACTATGATTGAATCTCTCCTTCATTTTTTCTTCCATCTCAGCTGTACCATCACTACAGCTTTGATATTTTTCCCAAAGTTTTTGTTTGTAGTAATCAAATTCAAAGAATTTATTCATTAAATCATTGCCTCTCTTATTCTATATTTTACATTTTCAAAACTTGTTATTCTAATTTTACCATTTGCGAAAATGGAAATAAAACCAATACCAAAGATTGCTAAATCGATTTTTGTATTCTTACTCACTTCAATAATTTCACTTCTCAATTCACCTAATTTCAATCTCTCATCAGAGTCAGGATATTTTAATATATCATCCTTATGCTTCTCATAAAACACATCAGCATTTTCTTCTTTTGTTCTATGAATTAATAAGCTATTATTGAAATTAGTAATAAATGATGCCTTTTCTTTAAAACCATTATCCTCTTTACCTAAATAATCAATTCTCACAAAACCAGCCACAAATAAAGATTGATCTTTATTTAATTGGAATGTTTTAGGCCTAATATAAGATCTTGGTGTAATAGCTTTATAAGATTCTTTTGATAAATAATAAATCATACTTTGATCATTTAAAATACCAGGAGTATCCACAAAATATGAATTATCATCAAAAGGAATATAAATATTATCAAGAGTAGTATTCACATTATTAGAAACAGTAATTAAATCAGCAACATCTGTGTATTTATAAATAATCTTATTTAAAATAGTACTCTTTCCAACATTAGTCATACCAACAAAGTACACATTTTGATTATTATCTTTGTTTTTCTTAATCTCTTCAATTAATAAATCAATATCTTCATTTTTAAAGCTTGACATTAAGAAAACATCTTTTACTCTAATATTTCTTGATTTTAAATATCTTCTTAAATAATTATAAATATTATTTAAATTAATTGAATTTAAAAATAAATCAACCTTATTAGCAACAAGTAAGATATTATCACTTTTGTATATCTCATTGATATTTGCTAGTATTGTGCCATCTAAATCAAATAAATCCACTATATAAACAATTAAACCCTTATCTTTTTTGATTTTTTCTAAATTCTCTAGATATTTATCATTATCCATTTTTAGGATTACATTTTTATTATAGTGTTTTAAATCAAAACATCTCTTACAATAAAAATTACCATCCTTGTGTTTTTCTAGAACCTCTTTGTCAATATAGCCAGGTGCTAAACTATCATTTGATTGAATGATTGCACCACAGCCACTGCATCTAATATTCATGTTTTTCATTTATTTCCTCATATACGCTTGGATATTCTTTTTTAAATCTTTTAATTATTCTTCTTTCCATACTTCTATTAAATCTTGTATACCACTTTTCGGTTTTCTTCTTTAGTGGATGAACTAAAATAGAATCTAATTTTAACCTTGATGATGCGAATACATCTGTCATCAATTGATCACCAATGGTAATTACATATTTTTTGATATCTTTGATTTTTGAATTTGGAAAATCTTTCTTTCTAATATATTTTAAAGCCTTCTTGAGACCAAATTTTAAAGGTTTTAAAGAATTAGAAAATGTCATTAAATTTAAATCATCACCAAATCTTTTTACTCTTTTTTTATGATTATTAGAAACAATGACTAATTCAAAACCAATATTCTTTATTTCTTTTAATAAATCTTTGAATTTATCATCAGCTAAATCCATATCATAAGGAATTAAAGTATTATCTAAATCACATAGTAAATATCTTTTTCCCTTATCATATAGATCTTTAAAATCAATATCATAAATTGTATGTTTAATAATAGTAGGAATAAATTTCTTTATCATGTTAACCTCATTTGGTTTATTATACCATATTTTTAGTCTTTTTAAAAGACAAAAAAATAAAAACGTGCAAACACTGACAAGTGTTTTTAACACGTTTATTTATTTTATCTAACAAGGGCAGACACAATTGGAATGATTAAGAACACAATTAATGATTTTAACCAAGCATAATCAAAGCCCTTCCATTGTAGAAAGACACTAAGACCAACATAAATCACGATACAAGACATTAAGGTGATATACATAATTCTTGCTTTACTTGTTTTTCTTAAAGCGGAAAAGAATATTTCAGAAATTGGAATAGCTAAAAATACAAGCCATGCTTTAGACCAAGAATTAGGTACAAAAAGACCGATTGCTAAAAAAATTAAAACACATAAAGGGGCAATAACTCCCTTTATTTTTCTTGCTACTCTTCTTTCCTTTGTGTCTTTAAAGAAAACATTAAATACTTCTCTTTCTTCAAATTCGCCATCATCATCGACATATGTTACTTTTACTTCTTCTTCGTTTTTATTCTTATTTTCCATTTTTATACTCCTTTATTCATCTTCATGATTGATTGTAATATCACCAGATATTTTACTACATTTGCTGGAATTAACGACACCAGTAATATCAATATCACCACTAATAGTAGTTGCAACTAAGGATTTAATGCTGCAAGAGGAAATATCAACATCACCAGATACTGTTGTGATCGTACAAACATTTGTTTTTAATTCATCGATATCAATATCACCTGATACAGTTTTTAATACTACAGATTCAGCTTCTAATGAATTAATATCAAAATCACCTGATACAGTTTCAATATTAGCATTTCTACATCTTATACTATCAATTTCACCATCACCTGAAACTGTATGTAGGCTTACATTATTAAAAGTGATGTTTGGACCATATTCGACATTTATTTCACAAGATCTTAAATTACGATAATGATTTAGTTGATTAAATGGTTTAATACTAATTTTATCATCACTAATTACTACATTCAATTTATCTTTTAATTCTTTAGATAAACGAATATCAATACCATTTTCTGATCTTTCATGAATAATTATATCACTAGAAAAAGGATCAGCAATTTCAATATCTAATACTTTATTTTCTCTATGGACTTTTTTATTCTTTCTTACTATCTCTTCAGGGCTACCTAAATCAGCGATGATTTCATCATCACTTAGACCTGCCATTGAACCAATATCAAATTTTTGACTAGCTTCTTCAATTATAGAATCGATATTTTCAATATTATCTGCTTTTAATAATTCTTCTAATTTATTTAAATATTCTTGCTTATTCATTTTCTATCTCCTTCAATAGTTTATATGCTTCATCAAGAGTCATTTGTTTGTCCTTGATTGCTTGCATGATTTCTTCTTTTGTCATCTTATTATTTTCATATACACTTACTTCATCAAAACCTAATGCATTAATTAAATCACTTAAATTCTTCTTTACAGTTGGATAAGAAATATTCATTTCTTTTTCAATTAATTTAATATTACCCTGGTTTTTAATAAAGATGAGTGCAAAGTTTTGTTGATCAGGACTTAAATTATCAAACTTAGATAAATTAAATTCACCATTAATTTTTGTGTTACAGCTTGTGCATGTCAATTCACTTACAATTAAGTTTCCTTCACATATTGGGCATTTTCCAATGATTTTCTTCTTCATTTTGCCTCCTTTTTATTATTTACACAAACATTATATAATAATAAATTAATTATGTCAAGTATAAAATTAATTTTTTTAATATATTTATTAATTTTATTAATTTTTTAATTGATTATTTCAATTTAAATGTTAAGAATAATAAAAAAGCTGAAGAAATCTTCAGCTTAAAATGCTTGAATAACTATGTTTTATATCATCACCGTCAATGTTATTCTTATCTTCAATTTAGAATTAAGTTTGGATGTAGCCTCTATCACAATTACATCATTTCCACTTAAATAAAATGTTCCCCATTCACTAATAGTATAATTATTAGTAGAACTTAAAATATTCCAATTATATAATGATATTTGTGGAAAATATGAATTATAATCATCTAATTCTATTTGATATAATTGACTAGGGCTTGTATATAATACACTATCTGTATCATAAATAATCAAATCATTAATTCTATTATCTGCAAGTATTGTGAATTCTTTCACATATGTTATAGATGGATTACTTTTATATACTGCCATTACTTTTACAGTTCCAGGTGATTTTGCAAGTAATGTTCCATATTCAGATATTGTTGCCACTTCTTCATTTGATGTATACCAATAATAATTAAGTCTTGATATTGATGGTACATTTGATGGATCATCTAAATATATGAACCTTGTAAATCCTACAGTCAGTGTAGTTCCACCACGTAATCCATTATTGAATCTTACTTCACTTCCATAATCATCATAATCTATTGCATCAGCTACTAAATGGCTTGAACCTGATTCTGTAATTATCCTTAGAAGACTAATAGATGTATAATAATTATCTGTTTTATTAAGGTAGCCTATATAATAAATGCCTTCTTCTAAATCTGTTAGCACATATTCTTGTGAATCGTTTTTATTAAATTCTTCTTTTAATTTTTCATCTCTTACATAAGAATGAAGAGCTTCATCATATGTTATTTTTATTACTAAAACTAAAATATATGGACTTAAATCACCATCATATGATGCTGTTATTTTAAAATAACCTGCTTGTTTGATGTTTAGCTTGATGAAATTATCTCCATAATCATTTTCGTGAAATTCGAATGCATCATCATTACTATTTTCAGATAAATCAAATAAATCTAGTTCATCTATACTTAAAGATGAAATTTCTATAGATAATGATGCAAGATTAATTGATGAAACATCTATATCTAAATAATAATATCCATTACTTGGTAGATATACTATTATATAATCTTCATTATATTTGTTGATGGCTTGATTTATACCTCTGTTATTATAAGTGTCATAATCATACTTATTCATTATTGAGGAAGTTGATCTAGATGAATCATTATATATTTTCAAAGCTCCTGCTT
Organism: Bacillota bacterium; assembly: GCA_016280895.1. Lineage (GTDB taxonomy): Bacteria > Bacillota_I > Bacilli_A > ML615J-28 > CAG-698 > RGIG3506. The sequence goes on along the minus strand of JAEEHM010000112.1, from coordinate 31,648 downwards.
GATAATAATATGTTGTTCCATCAATATTGCTTGCACTTATTTTAAATTTATAAAAACCCGGACCGGACTCATTATAATAATTATATTCACTTATACCATTATATGCATTTATTAATATATCATTCTCATCAATTGATAGATACTGAGAATTATTAGAAATAATTTTAAATGATACACTATTACTCGTGTATGATTCATTAATGATTTCTAAATAATAAGTGCCAGAATTTAGATTTTGTACTGTTTGGCATATTAAAGATGAATAATTAATATCTGATATAGATATCTCATTAAAATTTTCATCATATAATTTTAAATTAATATTTGTGCTGCCACTTGCTATTATTTCATAATATTTATCAAAACTTAAATTCAATTTATAATATTTAGATTCTCTTGCTTCAATAATAGTATTACGAGCTACTGGTTGAGTACTATTGTAAACATGTAATGTATCTTCAATTTTAATTGTATCAATATGGCGACAATACATGCATTTAAAGAAGTATCAATCATTATCTTTTGCAACTAAAAGCATATTTGAATTGCTGTGTCCATGATGAATACAATCTTCAAATTCTGTAAAAGTTTTACCTTGATATGTCAATCCACCGCTATCTAATTCTACATTATATTTTACTCCATTACAAATGGCACATATCATATCTATAGAATCACCATTATCACGCCTCATCCACATATGATCGTTATCAGTATGAAAGCCCCTTGTAATTGCCACTCCTGCTATATCTTTGTATGTTGCATTTAGTGATCTATTTTCCATATCACCATATCCCATCAACAATTCTTCATGGTGGTCAGGGTTTAAACTACAACATACATCAATATCATCAAGACCCAAAATATGCCCTATCTCATGCTCGCCAGTTCTTTCCCTTCTTATCCTAACTTGTTCTGATGTATAATCTGGCCCAGTATGCGTATAAAAGAAATCAATATTAACCTGAGTAAACCACTTTTCATAATGACGATGTTCAACGTTGTCTTTGCCAGTATAAATTGTCGTATAATTTCCCGTTTGTTGAGTAGCAGCAAATGCCTCTAGAGAAGAAGGCGCTGGATAAATAGTCAAATCATGATCTTCATCCGTTCCTTCAACTACATTTATCAATTGAACTTCTGTCCTATTGCCATATTCATTATAATAATAAAAACGAACATTATTCCACTTCATCATACTATTTGCAAAAGCTGTTCTTATTTCATTTGCAACATCATCAGTAACATCAGTATTCCAGTGATAATCAGAATCATTAAATGCAGAATTAGCAAAAAAATAACTTAAAGTGGTTTTATTAGTAGGCAAATGAAAATACGTAAAAGAGGTGCCATGCGAGTAACCAAATTCATTTAAATAATACCATCGTTCTTGTTCAGAGTCACCAGAATCATCCGCAACACAATCGTCATACCCCACATCAACTAATGTTTGACTTCCAAAAACATTATTTGACGATATCCTATATAAGCAAATAATTGTAACAATAAATATCAATAATAGTGTAATTTTTTTCATATTAGGTCATCCTTTATTAATTTTACTAACGTGTCTATTTTTAAGCCTGCTTTTTCATATATAGTGAACATTCCATCAATTTTATATCTAATTTGCGTAATAGCAGGAATATCGGTTAGATAATCCTCAACTATTTCATAGTAGTCTCCAAATTCTTTTTTTATTATATTTAAATAGTTTTCTTTTATATCTTTATCTGTGTAGTTTATTTCTTTTTTATTGAAATAAATATATTCATAAGAAAAACTATCAACATAAACATTATATGACCATCGCATGTTTTTATCGCTAATATAATCATAATGAATTATATCATTTGATTTATAAAATCCAAGCAAAATAATATTACTTTCGTTATTAATATCAAGAACGTATGATGTATTAATTTTATAACCTTTCCTTTGATAATAGACATCTGTAATGTATTTATAATATACACATTTTTGATTATGTTCAATTTTACTTACTATATTTCTTTTAATATCTACTTCAAATGCAGCAAACATATACTTTAAACGAAAGTTTTCGCACTCTTCAGGAATTGTAATTATATCGTTACAATTATTAAATTTTATCCAGATGATATCATCTATAAAATCAGTATTATCATTGTTATTGTTAATAATATAACCAGTTATTATAGAATAATTACTATCAATCCTACACAAATACAAATTACAATAACCATCTTTATAACCAGATAACATTTCCGAAAATGTATGCGACCCTTCATCTGCCTTTGCAGAGGATTTAGTAATCAAGTCATTTAAATTATCTTTTTCTTTTTCATCTAATACCATTGCACCGCACAAATGTTTTAGTAATATTTTTTCTTCACGAGTGCAATTGCTATATTTGTTACATGACATCAAGAAAAAAATTAAAAATATAGATAATAAGAAAATTATTCTTCTCATATTCTTTCCTTTCATTACTGTATATTACAAATATATAATAATACATTATTATATTTTAGTCAATAATTATATCATTAAGCATTAAAAAAGCTTATAATAATCATCATATTATAAGCTTATATTTTATTTATTTTATAATTGGTAAACTTGCAGCAGCAATTGATTGACCAACACGACGAGATTTTTCATCAGGCATATCAAGTACAATTCTTGATGCTAAATTAGGGAATTCATCTCTTAAGACGTGTCTACATCTTGCAAGTAATGTATTTCCACCTTTTCCAGATACAACACGGCCTAATAATAAGACATGTTTAATATCATAGAAATGAGCATAATATGCGATTGTGTATCCTAAATATGTACCAACATCTTTATATAATTCTTCTGCGATTGGATCGCCTTGTTCATATAAGTCTTGTACATATTTTAATTTTCTTGCAGGTGAGAATTCTTCATCAAATTTAATTCCTGCAGCTTCTGCTAATTTAATGATACCATCTTGTGAGAAATATTTAACACCACAGCCATAATCACCACTCCATTCATCTACCATTGCATCTTTATTGAAGTCAACAGGAGCGAATGCAAGTTCGTTTAACCAGCCTTTTAACGCATTGCCTTCACCGATGTAGCCAGCAGCTTCACTTGTACCCATTGCGATACCCAAAACACGATCAGTTTTAAGTTCAATTGCACCGGCAAGTGCTGTAACATCACCATCGTTTGCAACTACTAGTGGAATCTTCTTATTGTATTTCTTTTCAAATTCCTTAGCTACATCAATATAAATAGTTTTAACTTTCTTATTAAAGTCTTCTTCATTAACTTTTAAGAATAATGATGCAACCATGATTTTGTTGTCAACAACGATACCAGCAGTTGAAACACCGATAGAATCGATAGTTGGCATATACATACTAGCTCTTTCAATAGAATCTTTAATTCCTTCAAAATGATAATCAGGGTTAGTATTAATTTTAGGGAACCATACAGTTTCATCACTAAACATTACTTTACCATCGATTGAAGCTGATACTTTACGGTCTGATCCACCAGCATCAAAACCAATACGATTTCCGTTTAAACCATTTTGTAGTTTTTCATTCATTTCTTTAAGTGCAGGAATATCTTTTTCTTCTACTTCAAGAACCTTAAATGTGTTTTCATAAACTCTGCTCATAAAGCCAAAGTCAAATGCTCTTTTACCATCTTTAGAATAATCAGCATGTAATCTTTCAAAAATGTAATGAGAGCCAGCTACATAGATAATATATCCACCAGCAATCCAAAGAATAGTTTTTACCAATCTTTCTACAACTTCATAATTTTCTTCATCATGACCAGTACCATCTTTAAAGATATCAATTTTATAGATATAATTGTATCCCTTTGTTCTTTCCAAACAAATAGTAAGAGTAGCTTTTTCATTAGATGCAGCTACTTTATCAATGAAGTTTTGAAGTTCAATGATTGCAGGTTTAAAATTAGGATCATATTTTGGTATGTATTTCATTATTTTCCTCCAATATATTATTTATTTAATTATTTTATACCACATATTATAGCACAAAAATAAATTTCTTTCAACTTATAAAATAAAAAGAATGAAATATATTTCATTCTTTTTCAAATATTATTTAATATTCTTAACTTGAATATAGAAAGTATAATCATCAGCTTCGCTTTTGATTAAGAATCTATCACCAACAGATGCATTTAATACAGCTTCACCAACTGGTGATTCATTAGAAATAAGTCCTTTTAATGGATTAGATTCTAGTGAACCAACAATCTTATATTCTTCAGTATCGCCAGTATCTTCAAAATATACTGTTACTAACTTACCTAGGTTAGATTGTGATGATGCACTTGTATCAATCTTTGCTTCTGTTAAATAACGAAGACGATATGTTAAAAATCTCTTAGCTTCTTCAGCTTTTTGTTTCTCTTCTAAAGCTAAATTTTTAGATTTTTCAGTTTTAGCACGTGCTAAATTTTCTTCAGCAGCTTTTAATGTTGCACTAGCTTGTGCTTCATCCTTAACTACCTTTTTGATGTATTTATCTAAAGCTTCTTTATCAATATTGATTAATTTATAATTCTTTAAAATCGCTTCATGAACTTTAATATCTGATTCAATACGTGCTTGTTCATCTCTTGCAGCATCGTAATCAGCATTTTCAGATAAGTCACCTTGTGCACGAGCAGCTCTTAAATCTTCACCATTTTTAACCTTTTCTACATTAACTAAATGATATAATGCTTGAATAGTTTCTTCTAAACCTTGAATTGTTAAAACCTGACCTGTCATAATCTACCTCTCATATTTCTTGCTATATTATATCACATTATTATTTATTTTTCAATATTTATTTTTAAGCGTAGCATATCATCTTTTTTAAGCCTAAATGGTATCTTAAGCTTAATAATTTGTTCAGGATGTCTTGCTGCATCTAAAGGATTTAGATCACAATCAAATATTTCTTTAACCTCATAATCTATTTTTTTATTATTAGGACCAAATATTTCTAATTGATCACCAATTTTAAAGAAATTCTTTTGTTTGATTAAAGTATATTTCTTGAATAGATTGTCCTTTAACACAATACCAACATATTCCTTTGTTGGATGATCATCACGATCATATAATTGTTCATTTACAGTAACAGGACCATTAAAGAAACCAATTGATGTTTCTCTATTTTCTGCTTTTTCAATTTCTTGTTTGTATTTATCATAATCAAGATTCTTATCTCTTGTTTTATAATAATCATCAATTAAAGCACGATATGATGAAATAATCTTCGCAATATAATATTCTGATTTCATTCTTCCTTCTACTTTTAAAGAAGCAATACCAGCATCAATTAAATGAGGAATCATCTTTAAAGCCATTAAATCCTTAGAACCAATATTAAAATAATGATCCTTATTAATCTTTATATCCTTATCATAAAGATCATAATTCCATCTACAAGAATGAGCACAACCACCACGGTTAGCATCTCTGTTTACCATGTGATTTGAAAGCATACATCTGCCAGAACAGCTAGAGCACATTCCTCCGTGAATGAATACTTCCAGTTCAACATCAGTCTTTTTTGCTATCTCTTTGATTTCATCAAGTGAACATTCTCTTGCAAGCACTACTCTTGTAGCACCTAAATCTTTAAAAAACTTACAAGCATATGAATTAAGCGTTGACATTTGCGTAGAAATATGCACTTTCATTCGCTTGCATTCTTTTATGCAAGTATTAATGATTGTCATTGAAGACGCAATGATTGCATCAACGCCCACACTGTCTAAGTATTTTAAATATTCAACTAATCCATCTAAATCATCATTATGTGGTAAGATGTTTGTAGTTACATAAACCTTTGCGTGATGTTTGTGCGCAAATTTAACACCTTCCTTAATATCTTCTAAACTAAAATTGTTAGCCCTAGCTCTTAAGCTAAACTTTTCACCACCAAAATATACAGCATCAGCACCATATTTAATCGCAATCTTTAATTTTTCAAGATTTCCTGCTGGTGCTAGTAATTCAATTTTTTTCATCTTTATTCAATATAGATGGTCTAATATATAATAGACTTTTATCTATTCTTTCATCAATATTTTTAAGAGCTAGTTCATTATCTATGCTAAATATACTATTACTTAAACCATCATAATAAATTTTTAAAACATCAATATTAGAAGTATTTACATAAATATAATTAGGATTAATATCATTTAATTCCTTATAAATGCATATTTGATATGCATTTAATATTACTGAATGGGTATCAAAATCATTAAATTCTTTAATTATGTATTTTTCACTACGCAATTCTTCTTTGATTTCATATTCTTTATTGACATCAAAATCAATTCCTGTGTAGTTTTTAAATAATGATAACACATTCCTTTTTGAATAATAGATTGGAAAATATCCATATGCTTGTAAAATAACATTATCGTATTTACAATTCAATACCAAATCATCAAGAGATAATTCATTTGACACAAATACCCTTATATTTAAATCATGATAATATTGGATATCATCACAATTACAAATATAAGTGCTAGATGAATATATAAGACGAGACAAATCTAAATTGTTGCTTCTAAAATAAGAAAGAACAGCGAAATCAGAAAAAATGAAATCACATCTAGATTCAAGATATTGATTGATAAAGTTAAATACTTCATCAAGCTTTTCCTCACTTATTAAAGCATCAATTGAAATGATTGCTTTTACATTCATCTCTTCTAGTTTATTTATAGCTTGTTTAATTTCAGCTTCTTCTATTAATTCATCATAATAAATAGAATATTTTGTTGGAATAATAACTTCATCCACAAAGTTTAATTTATCAATATCATTAATATTTTTTAAACAAGTGATCAATTTCATTTCTTTATACTTATCGCAATACCATCACCAATACGTAAAAATGTAGTATCGTAGGCCTCATTATTACTTAGCCATTCATTGTATGCTCTAATTTTACGCAGCATTTGGTTTAAATTGCGACTCTCCTTTCCACTAGCATTTTCTACTAAACCATGGAATAAAAGATTATCAGAAAATATAATTCCACCTTTTCTTAATTTCACTTCAAATTTAGTGAAGAAATTAGTATATTGACTTTTCGCAGCATCAATAAATATTAAATCATATTGGTCAAGCTTTAAAGTAGATAAATCGACATTCAAAGCATCTTCAAAGATTATATTAATTTGTGATTCTAAGCCAAGAGCATTAATATTCTTAAGTGCTTCTTGATACATCAATTCATCTCTTTCAATAGTATCTATTCTAATATCTTTATTTATAAGTGCAAATACCGATGAAGAATATCCTATTGCTGTACCAATTTCTAGAATGTTTTTGACATTATTCATTTTTATTATGGACACAAGCAAGTCAAGGCCCTCTTCTTTTAAAATTGGGACCTTATGATTGCTTGCATATTCTTCCATATATTTAATGTAATCATTATTTTTATATTTATTTAAAGCGCTAAAATAAGTCATTATAATACTCCTATTTATTATATTATAAATCAAAAAGCGAAATTAAACAAGTAAATAAACCTAATTATTATTAAATAATAGCTTGCCTAAGAGTTCATATGCTTCTTTATATTTTGTTAATTTTCCAATTAAAACATATGATCTGTTAAGACAATATTCAAAGTAAAATGGAACATTATAATTCTTAAATAATGCACCCATTTCATATTTGATGTATTCAAATATTTTTACATCAGTATCACCATCAATTTCAAGCTCCATTAGTTTTAAAAACGCTATATGAATAGTGTCACCACTTTCCATTTTCGCATCATTAATAATTCCTTTTAGCTTCTTCTTAAGTTCCATTGCTGGCTTAGAGTTTTTATCATCCATTTTTAAGATGAGTCCTCTCACTGCATAAGCATATAAACTTGCATATTTAAAGCCTATATTATTAAGATTATCTAAATATTCCACTAATTCTGTAAATTTATTTGCTTTTGCGAGAGCTAATGCTTTCACATAAGTAAAATTCTTCACATTATGATAAATATCATCTTTTTCTAAATTAGTTAAATATTCAAGTGCTGAATCTCCATCTAATGTTTTTAAATATTCTAATTGGAAATTGATTTGTTTTGTGATTGGACAAGATAAAATATGATTGCTCTTTAAATCTTTATAATCCATTTCAATAATATCATGATTTGAATTAGTAAATTTATTATATAAATTACAATCAATAATAAACTTTGCTTCAAGTTGCATTATTTCAACATCTTGATTATCACATTCCAACATCTTTAAATAACGATAATAATTAATTGCTTTTTCATATTGAAGTGTCGCAATATTATAATGAATAGTGATGATTAAAAATGTTGCCATTTCAATGATATTCATTGATGATTTCACAATATCTAATTTTCTTACACAATTATTTAATTTATCATATTCTTTTTTTAGTAAATAATAAAGACATGCAATTAAATTAGTGTTTACAAAATTAGTATTATCACTATATTTTGCTAATCTTTGTGCAAGTTTTTCAAGATCATTTGTGAAATATTCATGAATTGCATCAATTAACTCATTTTCATCACAGGCGCATTTAACATCTTCATATGAAATATCCAATCTTTCACATAGTTTTGGAATAATAGTTTCATTTAAAGATTCATATTGATTTCTTTCCAGTTTTGATTCATATGCAGGGCAACAAATGCCATCACACAACTCTTCCATTGTAAGATTTTTCTTTAAACGGGCATATTTAAAAACTGGACCTAATTTTAAATTATTATTAAAATTATTATTTTTAATTACTTCGATAATATTAATATTAAGTTCCGTATAAATCCCTTCCTTATTTCGTTTACTAATGTATACTAAAAATTTTCCAAAAAAAATACTACAGCAAAGAGCTATAGTATTTAAGATCCTTTTTGAATTGACGATGCTTAGGACAATACTTGTCCAGTTCAGCATAAAAGAGCTTACTGTGATCAGCGTGCTTTAAATGACAGAATTCATGGAGAATTACGTATTCTATCAATTCACAAGGTACAAATACCAAATAACTACTTAAACCGATTCTTTTTTCTTTTGAATAACATACACCCCATCTAGAGTGCATTTTTCGGAAATATAGTTCTACATTAGGAAATACATATTTTTCTTTTATATCATAAAACATCTTTTCAATTGAAAGAATTGCATCTTTATACATACTATCTATTTCTTTTTTTGAATAATCTGCTTTATGATATGTTTTACCAAATATTATAAAATCATCATTTGATAATTCTATTTTTGGTTTGGATAACATCTTTACGATTGTATCCCTATACTTATCTATTATTGATTGTGCTTCCTTAAGGTCTGTTTTTTTAGTCACAATTAATAAAAGATTTTTCGCTCCAATAAGTTTTATCTTAAGATACCTAGTTCTTTTATATTGACATGTCACATGAACTACTTCATTATTAATGATGGTATCAAATGAAAACATCTCTATAACTTTATTGGGATTCAGATACATAGAGTCCTCCTAATGAGTTTGTTTTTTAAAGTTTCACCAATTCATTTCTTTTAAAACTGAAGTAAGAATCAAATCCAACGATAATATGGTCTAGAAACATAATATCCATGTTTTCGGTTATCTTTTTTAAAAATGCAGTGAACTGGCAATCTTGCTTACTTGGCAAAGGATCTCCACTTGGGTGATTATGTGCATAAATCATTCCAGTTGCAGAAAACTTCAAAGCCCACTTAATTGCATCCTTGAAATCACCAGAGGTTTCATTCGCAGAACCAATTGAAATAGTCTTCTTCGCAATCACTTCACCAACAGCATTTAAATAAATACACACAAAATGCTCCTGCTTTAGATTCTTTAGGTCAAACTCCAAATATTTATAAGCATCAGATGCAGATCTGATCACCGGCCGTGCTTCCTTAGCTTTATAAATACGTCTACCTAACTCTATACAAGCTAGTAATTCTAACGATTTGGCTTCTCCTAACCCTTTAATCGCTTCTAACTCATTTAAAGTTGCTTCTTCTAAGCAAGATAGATTCGTGAAATACGACAATATCTCAATAGATAAATCTAATACAGATTTGTCCTTAATTCCTGTTTTAATAATTACCGCAATTAATTCATAATCACTTAAATTACTAACTCCGAATCTTTTCATTTTGGCTCTTGGCTTTTCATCTAAACTCATTTCTTTTAAAACATACTTCATAAGATAACCTCATTATATATATTTATAAAATGAGGTTATTTTTTTACTTATATTTTAAAGAAATTTTATTTATTTTTCAAAGCCTTTATTTTCTTTCTCAATTCGCTTACAAAATATAAGCTTCCGGAAAAGATATTAATCCAATTATCCTTCTTGATATATTCAAGAATCTTATCAATATCATTTTCTAATAACTTATTTTTGTGATTTGATAAAGAAAATAAGTTGATAGCATCATCACTTCTTTTATATGCGAAAGATGAAAAGATAATTTCATCGACGGCATTGTCAACAAGGGGAATCATATGTTCCTTATCCTTGTTTGCGCTAATTGCGAGAATTAAACGCACTTGACGATGTTGATGAATGCTTTCAATATATTCAACTAATCGAGTAATGCCGTCAACATTATGAGCACCATCTAAAATAATGATTGGGCGTGTTGATACAAGCTCAAGTCTACCTAACCAGAATGTTTTAGAAAGTCCTTCCATAACATTTTCTTTTGAAATATTGGCACCTTGTAAATTTAAGAAGCGGACTGCCTCAATTGCTACGCTAGCATTCTCGCATTGATATAGCCCATTCATTCTTAATTTTACATCCTTATATTCGCAGTAATCAAATTTTGTTTCGCCAATTCCTAATCTAACATTAGTAATTGCTTTTTTTCTTACCACTGTATAAGGTGCATACATTTCATAGCACTTCTCTTTGATTAATTGCTTAATTTGATCATTTTGAATTGTTACTAAAGGGGTTTTCTCCTTCACAATTCCTAGCTTATTCTTCGCAATCTCTTCGATTGTGTCGCCTAATATATTCATGTGATCATAGCTGACATTAGAAATTATCGAAAGCACTGGCTTAACTACATTGGTATCATCAAGTAGTCCACCAATTCCACATTCAACGACAGCATAATCAACCTTCATATCTCTAAAATATAGAAAAGACATCAAGGTAATGAATGAAAAGAAAGATGGTTTCTTATCATCATCAATTAAATCATACTTAGAAATGATCATATTTGCGTAATGTAAAATATGTTCATCCTTAATATGATGCTTATTGATTTGAATTCTTTCGTTGAAGCATTCAATGTAAGGGGATGTAAATGTTCCAACACGATATCCTGCCACTTGCAAGATACTTTGCATATAAGATACAATAGATCCCTTTCCATTAGTACCAGCAACATGTATTACCTTAAATGAATCTTGAGGATTGTCAAATAATTCACATAAGGCATACATATCATTCAAATCTTTCTTTTCGTGCTTACGCTTTTGATTTTCTATCCATGAAATACATTCAGTAATAGATTCAAATTTATTCATATTTACCTTCTAAAAGTCTTTTAATAACTTTTCGATTTCTTCTAATTTAGCCTTGTATGTAGCTAATTTTTCCTTTTCAGCATTTACCTTAGCCTCAGGTGCCTTAGCTACAAAGCCTGGATTTGCAAGCATTGATTCACAACGCTTGATTTCATTTAACATATTAGCCTTTTCTAATTCTAATTTTGCTTTTTCTTCTTCTAGATTTACTAAAGTATTTAAAGGAATAATTACATTTACCTTATGAAGTACTGATACTTGACATTTATTAGTATCATATTTATCCATTGTTAATAATAAGTTTTGATAATTAGTAAATCTTTGTAAGTAATGTTTATTATTATCAATGAAAGTTAGTAGGTCTTTATCACTAATTTGTAGTACTAAGTCAATTGGTTTAGAAATAGATACATTCTTTAAAGCTCGAGTGTTTCTTACAGATGTAATGATATCATACACAATTTGAATATCCATTGCTTCTTTGAAATTGTATTCTTCTTTAAATTTAGGCCAATCAGATACTACAATACTTCCATCATTAAACATTTGATAAATATCTTCAGTAACAAATGGAATAAATGGATGTAATAATTTTAATATTGCACGAAGTACATATACTAGTACTGCACAAGTATTAATCTTATCAGCTTTATTTGTTGAATCACTATTTAATACAACCTTTGTCATCTCTAAGTACCAAGATGCAAAATCATTCCATACGAAATTATATAATTCCTTAGCTACTTCACCAAATTCATATTTTTCAAAATTGATGTCAGCATTCTTAATTACTTCATTAAGTCTTGTTAAAATCCATTTATCGACTGTATTTAATTTCTTAATATCAATTTCTTCATTATTATAATTATTTTGATCTAATTGAAGACCAATATAACGAGAAATATTCCAAATCTTATTGATGTAATTCCAAGTAGCTTCTAGCTTTTCATCGCTATAACGCAAATCTTGACCAGGAGCTCCAGTTGTAGTGATGAAATAACGAACAGCATCAACACCATATTTATTGAATGCATCCATGATATCAACACCATTACCTAATGATTTAGATACTTTACGACCCAATTCATCTCTGATAATTCCGTGAATCAATACATTCTTAAATGGACGTTTTCCTGTTAAGTACTTTGATTGGAATACCATTCTTGCAACCCAGAAGAAAATAATATCATAACCAGTTACTAAGGTATCTCCAGGGAAGAATCTTTCTAAATCTTCTGTCTTATCAGGCCAGCCTAATGTTGAAAAAGGCCATAAAGCACTTGAGAACCATGTATCAAGAGCATCTTCATCTCTTACCCAGCCCTCACCATCAGGTGCACTTGTTCCAACATATACTTCTTCCTTACCATCTACCTTTTTATACCAAGCAGGGATTTGGTGACCCCACCAAAGTTGACGGCTAATGCACCAATCTTGGATATTTTCAAGCCATTGTAAGAAGGTATTTTCAAATCTTGCTGGGAAGAAATTAACTTTTTCATCCTTATTCTTCTGCATTTCAATTACAGCATCAGCAAGTGGCTTCATTTTAACAAACCATTGTTTAGAAAGTCTAGGTTCAACAATAACACCAGTTCTTTCACTATGACCAACTGAATGCATTAATTTTTCAATTTTAATTAAGTAGCCTTCCTTCTTTAGGTCTTCTACTAATTTATCACGACATTCAAGACGGTCCATGCCTTCATAAATACCAGCCATCTTGTTCATCTTACCATCTTCTGTCATACATAATGGACGAGCTAAATTATGTCTGATACCTACTTCAAAGTCATTAGGATCATGGGCAGGTGTTACCTTAACAACACCTGTTCCAAAATCTTTTTCTACATAAGCATCACTAATAACAGGAATGATTATATCAGTTAAAGGTATTCTTACTTCCTTACCGATATATTTTTGATATCTTTCATCATCAGGATGTACCATCAATGCTTGGTCAGCAAACATTGTTTCTGGCCTAGTAGTCGCAATCTCTAAAGAACCAGATCCATCAGTAAGTGGATAAATGATATGATAGAAGGCACCTTCTAAATCCTTATATTCAACTTCAATATTAGAAAGAGCAGTTTTTGCTTGTATATCCCAGTTGATGATTTTCTCACCACGATAAATCAAGCCTTCTTTATACATCTTCACAAATACTTCATTAACAGCTCTATTTAAACCTTCATCTAAGGTAAATCTTTCTCTTGAATAATCTAAACTAAGACCTAATTTCTTCCATTGTTCGTGGATAATATGAGCATGATCATCTTTCCATTTCCAACATTCCTTTAAGAATTTATCTCGACCTAAATCATAACGAGAAATGCCATCTTGACGCAACATTTGTTCAACCTTGGCTTGAGTCGCAATACTTGCATGGTCCATACCAGGTAAATATAGCGTATCAAAACCCATCATTCTTTTTCTTCTAATAATGATGTCTTGTAATGTATTATCTAGTACGTGACCAATATGTAATTTACCGGTAATATTTGGTGGAGGGATTACAATTGTGTATGGAGTTTTGCTAATATCTCCACAAGAAAAATATCCACCTTCAAGCCATTTTTCATATTTGCCATCTTCGACTTTTTTAAAGTCATACTTAGTTTCTAAATCTTTTAATTTTGCCATATTCCTCTCCTCACTTATAGCTTATTAAAAAAAGTCCCTAAAAGTATTAAACTACTTTTAAGGACGAATAAAATCGTGGTACCACCTTAATTCAAAAATAAATTTACATTTATTTTCCTTCTTTTACACTGTATCGCCGTGCTCTAAATATCTCCCCGCGGAATGCTTATGAATTACATTCAGCTCCGAGATTACTTTCCATTAGGCTTCGTGAAGTATCGCACCAAACTACTTCTCTCTTTATCAAAGTAACTAATGTACTCTTCTCATCAACGCTTTAATTATAACGGATATTATTATACCATACTTAATCATTTTTTTCAAGAGGAATATTATAAATATCTCCACTTAATCTTGTCTCTGTACGAGGCGATAAACTAAGATTTAAAATCTTAACTCCCTCCGGCATTGTAAGACGTTTGTATTGTTGATGATAGAATCTCTTGTAGAAATTATTTACATAATCAAGAGCTACGTTTTCTTTCATCTTAAAGAATTTCTTTAAGAAATATACGATTCTTTCATCACTATCACCATTAACTAAGAAATGATATAAAATGAAATCATTAACTTCATATTTACCAATTATATCTTCTGTCAATTGTTTAGAACCATTAAGTTCTGGTGAAATAGGTGTATCAATAATACTATCTAATACATCAGCAATATTTGGATATATTTTCTTATAATATCTAACAGTTTCTTTAACAACAGTCTTAGGTAGACCAGAATTAATACCATACATTGCCATTTGGTCACCATTAAATGTTGACCAGCCTAATGCAACCTCACTCATATCAGATGTTCCAATCACAATACCACCAACTAAATTAGCAGTATTCATTAAAGTGAAGGTACGATAACGTGCTTGCACGTTTTCGTAAGTGACATCCTTTGTTTTAGTGTCATGGCCAATTGTTTTTAAGGAATCATAAGTTGCATCTTTAATATTAATTTCTTTTGCTTCTAAATTAAGACCCTTCATCAATTTAAGCGCATTATTATAAGTTAAATCACTATTATTTCCACTTGGAAGTGTCATCGCAATAATATTCTTTCGATCAATATTATACATATCACACATATGACAAAGTGAAAGTAACGCAAGTGTTGAATCTAGACCACCACTTACACCAATTACTGTCTTCTTAATACCAATATAATCAAGTCTCTTCATTACTGATGTTGCTTGAACATCAATGATATGTTTATAATCAGCTTCTTCTTTTGGTAAGAATGGTAATTTATTTAATTCTTTTTCAAATTCAAAATCTTTTTCTTTTCTTAATTCATATGGAATAACTTGATAATCATAATCAAGCTTTTGATCCATAATGTTTTTAACCCACGCATTAGTTTTTCTAGCATGATGTAATTTTAAAACATCAAAATCACCATAGATAATATTTTCTTTATTAAAATCAATATTATGGCTTTCATTAACTAAATCACCATTTTCATAAATCAATTTATGACTAGAGAATAATACCTCAGATGATGATTCAATTGGATTATTAGATGTATATACATAACCACCATTGCAACGATAAGATGCAGATTCAACCATAATCTTACGTTTATCAGCCTTGCCAATAACCTCAGGTGATGCTGATGCATTAAACACAATGATAGCACCATTTGCGTACAATTCTTCATGTGGTGGCATAGGTGCCCACATATCTTCACAAATTTCTACACCAAATTGAACTAATTTATCATCATTTGAGAAGATTAATTTTCCAAATGGAATCATCTTACCATTTACATCAATTTCTTTAACATCTTTAAATTCTAAGCCACTTACAAACCATCTTGTTTCATAGAATTCATTTGTGTGTGGTAAATAACTCTTAGGTACAATACCTAAAATCTTATCCTTTTGAATGACACAAGCACAATTTAAAATTGAATCTCTAATCTTAAAGAAAGAACCAATAATTACAACACCATTAAATGGATTGTTTTTAAGTAAAAAATCAATTGCTTTAATTGTGTCATCATATAAATAGTCTTGGAATACTAAATCAGCGACACTATATCCACAGACACACATTTCTGGAAATACTACAATATCAACTTTTTTAGCTTCTATTTCTTTTAAGTTTTCAATAATTCTTTCAATATTAAACATACAATCGCCTGTATGTAAAATTGGACTTGCAGCACTAACTTTGATAAATCCCTTTGAATACATAGTATCACCTATATAATCCTTTCTTTTTTATATAATCATATACTTCTTTTGTAAGTACAGCCTTATCTTTTTCATTTCTGTATGTAGTAGATGAAATATCATCTTCTTGATAATCATCAATTACAATAAAATGGTCAATATTATCTTTTAATATTTTTTGATTAAATATTTCCTTAATATTAAAACCACTACGTGGGAATACGATAAAATTATTTTCTTTTATTAAATCTTCACCCTTAATCCAAGTAGATAAATTTTGTAGAGCATCAGCACCAATCACAAAATATGGATTGCCAAATTCTTTTAAAGTGTAATAAGTGCCACTGAATTTATGTTCTTCTCCTTCATAATTAGAAACAGCTACTTTATCACCTAAATCTTTAACTAATAATTTAGTCATTTCGAAGCGATCATTAAAGGAAATTAAATCATCCTTATTATAAAAAGAATTTGTTGGCATATAAAGAATTAAAGCATCTTTGTACTTATTACATAAATACATACCAATTCTTTTATGAGCTATTGTTGGAGGATTAAAGGCACCTCCATATATAATTCTATCTACTTTTCTTTCCATAATACCCCACTATACCAATATATTATATCATTATTTTTCAATAAAAAAAAGGAAAATGCGAAATTGTATGCATTTTCTTTTTCTTTTTTCATTTTATTCATTTAATGTTGAAGAAATTGCTAAATCACCATGGGATGTTTCTGGATTAAAATATTCTTTAAGATCTTCCTTACTTATCCCAACAATTTTTCCAATTTTTGTACAAAACATAGTGCTTACTTCACTTGAAACATCATATATTACGATAATATTACGTCCACTAAGTAGAACATCACCAACTGCAAATGTGTATTCTTTATCATCATGTTCAAAGCTTTGATTACATTTAACACTTAAATAATAATCATGATATCTAGGACCAACTAAACCAAATTCTTTCTTTGGCGCATTTTCCGCAAAAGCTAAAACTGCTTTAGCACAATCATTATCTTCCAACAATATTTTTAATTGTTTGTCACCTAATTTTCTAATATAAAGATATTTTGCATCAGCATCAACTAATTCACCAAAATCGATATAGCCTTCATCTGCTTTTTTATCTTCATTTTTATTATTATCATTGCTATTATTATTTGATTTACATCCAAATAAGAATAATAAGATAAAGATAATTAAAATACTTATGAATTTTTTCATTTTTTCTTCCTTCCTGATGCAAGCAGTTCTTCTTCAAATGCTTCTTTATTCTTTAAAGCGTAATGTTGATGATATTCTTCTGCTTCATAAAATGTATTAAATTTTTCTAAAGAAATATAAGCTTTTTTATTTTCTTTTTTCTCTAAATCATTAATTAATTTAGCTGCTATTTCTTTTTCATAATCATTATTATAAAATACTGCCAAAGTATATGAACGTCCACGATCAATAAATTGACCACCTTCATCAAATGGATCAACATTATCTAAAAAGATTTTAAATAATTTTTCATAAGATACAATATTTTCATCATATATAATTTTAATTGTTTCACGATGAGTGGTTTCTTGAGCTTTTACTTCTTCATATGTTGGGTTTATTTCACTTCCACCACTAAAGCCACTAATAATATCTTTAACACCATTTAATGATTCATATACATAAGAAATGCACCAAAAACAGCCACCACCAAAATATGCTTCTTTCATAATTTACCTCACTTAACTATTATTATACCATATTAATAGCATTATTAAAAGCTATTAATTATCATATAAAAGTGATGCATATGTAGGAACCGGCCAATAATTAGCATCCACGATTCCTTCCATCTCATCTACTAAGGCACGCAAATCCTTCATTATTGGAACAATATTATCACGATAAGCGAATGCTTGTTCAATACCATCTAATTTAGATACTATCAATCTTTCACTTATTAATTCATCAAGTTTAATTGCTGTTTTATTATATAAATCATTTAAATAGATAATTCTATCTTTTAATGAATTAATATTAAGTGTTAAATCAGCATTTTTCATTTCATTATAAGATGAGCTTAAATCCTTTAAATATTTAAGTACTGATGGAAGATATTGTCTGTTTGTCATATCAATCATTGTGTTAGCTTCAATATTTATTGTGTTTGTATATTCCTTATAATCAACTTCAGCTCTACTTCTAAGTTCATCTTCACTTAAGACCTTAAAATCAGCATACATTTTGATTGTTTGTTCATCAGTCAAAGCCGATATTGCGTCAATATAAGTTTTTGCGTTAGGAAGGCCTCTTCTTGCTGCTTCTTCAATCCATTCTTTAGAATAACCATTGCCATCAAAGATAATTCTTTGATGTTTTACTAAGGTATTTCTAATTACCTTTCTTAAAGCTTTGGTAAAATCATTTGCTTTTTCTAAATAATCAGCATATTCCTTTAATACTTTAGCAACACATACATTTAAGGTAGTATTAACTTCTGCTATTGATAAGGAAGAGCCTAACATTCTAAATTCGAATTTATTACCAGTAAACGCAAATGGACTTGTCCTATTTCTATCGGTATTATCGCGCGCGATTGGTGGTAATGTATGTACACCGATATCGAGCTTTGATGAGAATTTAGATGTAGAAGCTGCACCATTTTTAATAATTTGACGAACAATATCACTTAATTGATCACCTAAGAAAATTGAAATAATTGCAGGAGGAGCCTCATCAGCACCTAAACGATGATCATTTCCTGGACTAGATGCAGAGAGTCTAAGAAGTAACGCATTTTCATCTACTGCTTTAATAACTGCACTTAAGAATAATAGGAATTGCGCATTTTCATGAGGTGTACTACCTGGTTCAAGTAAGTTCTTACCATCATCGGTAGATATACTCCAGTTATTATGTTTACCAGAACCATTAACACCTGCAAATGGTTTTTCATGAAGTAAACATTCAAAATGATGATGCTTTGCGACCTTCTTCATTACTTCCATTGTTAATTGGTTTTGATCTGTTGCAACATTTACCTTAGTATAAACAGGAGCAAGCTCATGTTGATGAGGAGCAACCTCATTATGTTCAGCTTTCGCATTGATTCCAAGTTTCCATAGTTCATTATTTACCTCACGCATATATTTAGAAACACGTTCATTAATCGCACCAAAATAATGATCATCCATCTCTTGTCCCTTAGGGGCAGGACGGCCAAATAAGGTTCTTCTTGTGAAAATCAAGTCTTCACGTGCCATATATTTATCGTGATCTACTAAAAAATATTCTTGTTCAGCACCAACACTACATTCAACCTTTTTCACCTTATCATTCCCAAACAATTTTAGAATTCTTTTAACTTGTTTGTCAAGGGCAGCATTAGATCTAAGTAGTGGTGTCTTTTTATCTAAGGCCTCACCAGTATAGCTACAAAAAACTGTAGGAATACATAAAAGTAAGCCTGATTCATCTTCTTTTAAGAATGCAGGTGATGTACAATCCCATGATGTATAACCTCTCGCTTCAAATGTTGCTCTAATACCACCACTTGGAAAGCTTGATGCATCAGGTTCACCTTTCAATAATTCTTTTCCAGAAAATGACATTATTACCTTTCCATCACCAATTGGATCAATAAAAGATTCATGCTTTTCTGCTGTTATTCCATTTAGAGGTTGGAACCAATGACAAAAATGCGTAGCACCTCTTGATATCGCCCAATTCTTCATTCCTTCAGCAACTTCATCAGCAATACTACGATCAAGCTCTCCATTTTCTTCAATTGTTTTCTTTAAAGAAAGGTAAACATCTTCTTTTAAAAACTTTTTTTGTTTTTCATCATCAAACACATTTATACCAAAAATATCAGAAATTGCGTCTTTAATCATAATTTCTAACCTCCAAATAATATGATATTATTATACATCTATTTAATATTCAATTTCAAGGATTTTCTTTCATTTTTTTAAAATATTTCAAAATATTTTTCATTTTTTAAAAAATTAATAATTATTCTTTCATTTTTAAATAAAATATCGCTTTTTTCTTTCATTTTTTTAAAATTATGAAAATTTTCATTAGTTTTTCAAATTTTTAATATTCCATAAAAAAAGGCCAAATTTTTTTGGCCATTTTTAATATTTTAAAATAAAAATGATAAAGAAAAAGCTACAATAACAGCAATTAATACCAGCAATATCATATTAATTTTCTTAAATAAAGAAAGAATAGAAATCACAAGGCTAGTAATAATGCCAACATAAATATTACCTGTCGCATAAAATATTGCTGGATATGTTAATGCAGCTAATACTGAATACGGCATATAATATAAGAATGATTTAATGAATTTTGATTTAATTTCATTCTTAAAGACGCAAATTGGAATTACACGAGGAAGATAAGTAACAAGAGCCATAATCACTAAACATAGAATTATATAAATCATTGTTCTTCCTCCTTATCTTCTTCTTTTGGAAATAAAATAGCAGCAAGACCACACACAAAGAAGGTGATAATGATAATTTTAAATCCAGAAGAAATATGTTCATTTAAGAAAGGAATATAATAAAACAAGCAAGATAAAATTATTGATGTTATAACCACAAATGCGATTTTGAAATTCTTAATAACTTCAGGAAAAAAAGCGGAAATGAACATCGCATAAAGCGCAATATTAAAGCTTGCAGAAATACTACTTGGGAAGATGTTAGATGCTATAGCACCAAGTAGTGTGCCTAAGGTCCAGCCAAGAATTGGTAAGATCATCATCCCAAACATAAATTTCGCATTGATTTTCTTCTTTTCTTTTATAGCGACAGCATATATTTCATCAGTAATCGCAAAGCTAAAGATGAGCTTATCTTTTAATTCAACATCCTTATCTAAATGTTGTGACATAGAAATTGACATTAGGATGTATCTTAAATTTACTACAAATACTACAAGAGCAAGTTCTAAATAACTAGCCATCCTTATTATTAAATCAGCACCAACAAATTGTCCAGTTGAACTTAAATTAGTAAGTGACATAATAGTTGCTGCAAGGGCAGGAAGACCATTGTTAACGCAATATATACCAAAAGTAAATGACACCGCTAAATAGCCAAGCCCTATAGGAATGCTCTTTTTTATACCATCATAGAAATCATTCATACGAATATCTCCTTAATTTTTATATATTTTAGCACAGTATGAAAAATAAAAAAAGTGGTAAAACGTTTTTACCACTTATTTCATTTCATCAATTGTGTCAATATAGAAATATTCAATACCATTTTCAATATAATGTCTTGTTTTCATAAGGTGAATATTCTTCTTATTATCAGTAAAGAAATTATTTTTCATATGACCTAAATCTAAGAAATGGCTTACGCAAATCCAAGAAATATTAGAAAATGTCATATAAGAAAGTACATTATATAAGGCACTTGTACCTTCATCAGCAGCAGTTGATTGGAATATTTCATTTACGATAATCATTGTGTTGTCATCAGCTTCATCCAAAATATATTTTAAAGCTCTAACTTCAGTTTCAAATCTACCACCATCAAATTCATGGCTCTCCTTAGATGCATAGCAGGTAATAATTTGATTATTCAATTTAATATTAGCACTATCACAGGTTAACATCAAACCACTTTGCGCAAATATTTGGTTAATTCCAAGACTTCTTGTATAAACAGTCTTACCAGTATTATTCTCACCTACTACTAAAACGCCACCATCTTCTTTATTTTTGTAGAAATCATTTGCGGTTAATTTAATCTTTTTGCCACTTTCATCATAAGCTTTTAAAGCTAAATATGGATCACATAAGGCTTTATATTCAGTTTCTTCAAAATTGAATTTTGGAAATACATATTTAATATTTAATTTATCAAGTAAATATTTATAATCAAGCGCAAATTTAATGAAAATCATTTCACTTGCAGTACTAGAGAAGACATCAAAGAAATTTTCAAATGTGATTGATAATCTATCAATGATTTTAATGCTAGCACTTGTAATAAAGAAATCCATCTCAAATAATGTTTTTTCATTGACATCTACATTAGTAGTTTCCCATTCTTTTTTTCTCTTAAACAAACGGAATTCTTCTTTTTCTTTTACATAATTTAAAATAATCTTTGTGTCAATTACTTGGAAACGATTATTTAATATAATCAACATATCATAAGTAGATTTTAAAGATATAATCTTTTCCATTAATGCATACAATTCATCAATTGCGGGATTTTCTACCTTTTCAATGATGATATTTCTAAATGATTGTAGACCTTCTGATTTAAAATCTCGCTCTTTTAAGAACTTATAAATATCCTTATAAAGTCTAATTACTTGCATTAGGCTATCAGCATATTGACGAACTAAAGTACCAATAGTATCATAATTTTCCATGTTGTATGTTGAAAAGAATTTTTGAACACTAACTTTTTCTTTCTTTACAGCACGATAAAAATCACCAACATTTACTGATCTTTTAAAGAAGTTTTCTAAATCTTCATATAAATGATTAATATTAAAGAAATCCTTTAATACTTCTTGACGATAATATAGATTATCAGGATTTTGTTCAAAATCAGCTAGGATGTTTAGAATATATAATCTTTCATCCTTATCTTTTTCAACAATCTCCACGAGTTCATCGATATGTAGGTCATTTAAACTAGAATGTGTTTTACCTAATTTTTTAGGATAAGGGCTTAAAAAACTAAACATCTTTTTCTCTCCTTTTCTTATCTAATATTTCTTTAGATAATCCATATTTTCTTAAAATATCATTCGCAAAAGCATGTATTTCATTTTCTACTCTTCTAATTTTAAATGTTCTTCTGTTATTATCATCCACATCAACAATTGGATTTAATAAAATGACCTTTTCTCTATCGATATATTGTAGTAATAATTGTTGGTGAGTGATAAATACTACATTCACTTCTTTTTCTTCTAATTCTTTAAATAATTTCTTAGATTCTTTAAAAGCAGTATCTTCATCAGTTGATGAGAATGTTTCATTCATCAAGTACAAACAATCCTTAGAAAGTCTATTTCTTACATAATCAATTCTTTTAATTTCATCTTGTAATCTACCATAGCCAACTTGATAATTTTCATCATTTGGAAAATGTGTACATAAATACTTAATTGGTTTAATACAAGCATCTTTAGAGAAAGTATAGCCTAAAGATGAAAAGAATACATAATTGGCACCAACACTTCTAAGATATGTTGTTTTACCACCACCATTAGCACCAGTTACAATTTGAATATGATGATATAAATCATAATGGAAATCATTTGATTGAATATAATCAACCTTATTAATGATTGTGATATCTGATAAATCATGGATATCAGTATTATATTCTTCATTGATGATTGCTTTGGAATATAACACATTCTTTTCTTTAGCATGATCAAATAATAATTTAATCTTTAAATAGAAATTTAGTTCTGTAGATAAAGTATCATAATCATATTTGATTTTATCACTATATTTATCATGGAATTCTTTTAAAACCTTTGATTCATTTGGATAAATATAATCAAGACGATTAAAATAATAAGCATCTAACTCATGACGAGTTAAATTAGCTTCTCTTTCCATTCTTGGAATATTTAATCTATCCATTAAATCTTCAATTGATTTTAAAAGATCAATATTTCCATCTTTTACCTTAGCAGTTTTAATGAAGGCATCACCAGTTACATAGGATACCATCATTTCACCCATCTTTTGACAAGCAAGGCAAGCTGATTCATAATCAGCTTTTAATTTAATGAAGAATTCATCTTGTTCTTTTTGGGTAAAAAAGTTCCTCATATTAATCATTTCTTCTGCTTTTAAATCAAGACTTGTTAAAACATTATTTCCAGTATCAATGAAATTAATCAGTTTTTCAATGTATTGCACAAACAACAAATAAGATTTTAAACCACCATCAATACTTAAGAAATTCTTATAAGCATCTCTTAATTCTTCTAAGGCTCTCTTAAATACTTTAAGCTTTTCTTCACTATCATTTAAAAAATCAGTAAAGATTGCTTGTCTTTTCTTAATTTCATTGACAGGTGCAATATATTCTAAAACCTGATATAGATCTTGCCAATTATGGTCATAAAAATCATCAAATAATGTTTTAAGACCTAAATCATCAAAACTATATTCATCAATTTTACTTTCATAGTTTTTTAAAGATATTAAATTAAAAATCATAAGTTTACTCCAATTGATATTATTTTATCATTATTTACTTTAAAATAAAATAAAAAAATTAAAAAAGCTTAATAATAAGCTTTTTTAATTCAAGAAACGGTCAAATTTATTAATCTTTGCTGATTTACCAAAGACAGTTAAAATATCACCTTGTTTGATAATATCATTAGCTTTAGCTGGGAAAAATACATTATTTCTAGTAATACCAACGATATTGATATCAAATTTATTTCTAACATCTAAATCTAAAATTGTTTTTTCTTCAAAATCATTTCCAATAGAGATTTTAGCCATTGAAAAGTCAGATGCTATCTTATAATATTCTAAAATAGTATCACTGATGATTTGGTTAGCAAATGATACAGCAGAATCTACCTCAGGAATAATGATTTCATCAGCACCTAAACGTGCTAAAACCTTCGCGTATTCTTCACTATCAGCTCTAACACTAATCTTCTTTAAGCCTAGTTCTTTTAAATTAATTACTGTTAAAATAGAAGCTTGCACATTATTACCAATAGCAACAACAGCATGATCATAACTGCTAGCATCTATTTCTTCTAAGGCTTTGATTCTAGTTGAATCGCAAATAGCGCAGTGTTCTACATATTTAGAAGCTGCTTCTACTGCTTTTTCATCAACATCAATCGCAATTACTTCCGCATTTAAATCGCTCAATGTTTTAATGACTGCCATTCCAAATCTTCCAAGTCCAATAATTAAAAATGTTTTTTTCATATAAACTCCTTACTTATCCAATCATTATTCTTTCTTCAATATAATTTACTTCACTATTGGTATTCTTCATCCAATTATTATTCCAGATACTTACAATAGTTAGTGGTCCTAATCTACCAATAAACATTGTTAAACAGATTAATAACTTACATGGAACTAATAAATGTGGTGTTAGACCTACTGATAAGCCAACTGTACCAAAAGCAGATATTGTTTCAAACACAATTGATGATAATGAAAAATCAAATGTATCGACACTAGGTTGTTTTTGTACTGCATAAATGATAAATACAACAACTATGCAATATATGATAGCAAGTGTAGATAAGGTAAATGCCTTCAATATTGATTCTGTCGATATACGACGATGAAAGGCTTTTGGTTTTTTACCTCTTGCTAAATAGAATATCGCAATTATCATTGTAAACAAAGTTGTTGTTTTAATACCACCACCAGTTGAACATGGTGATGCACCAACAAACATCAACACAATCAATAACACAAAGACTGGTTCTTTAGTGATAAAGCTTAAATCAATTGTGGTAAAACCAGCAGTACGGGTTGTAACTGATGTAAAGAGAGCCTCTAACCAAGTAACATTACCTCCCATCAATAATTTGATACTCAAAGTACCAAAGATGATTAAAGATACTGTCATTGTGATAACTACCTTTGAATGGAAATTCAAATATCTCTTTTTGAAATTCAAAATATCAACTATTACGATAAAGCCCATTCCCCCAAGCACAATTAAAATCATAGTTGAAATATTTAATAAGACTTTATCAGCATAATCTATCATACTATTAGCACCAAAAATATCAAAACCAGCATTGTTGAAACTTGATATTGTGTGGAAAATACTATAAGAAAGAGATGTTTGCCAAGAAGATCCATATCCTAAAAAGATAAAGAAATTGATAAGCACAAATATTCCTTGTATCGCAAATGATATACAAATTATTCTTCTAATCAAAGTCATAATGCCAGAAACAGAATTTTGATTTAAGGCTTCTTTCATCATAAACCTACTACCAATACCCATCTTCTTGCCAATGATTATTAAGAAGAAAACAGCGATAGTTAAAAAGCTTAAACCGCCAATTTCAATTAAAATCGCAATAATTATTTTTCCAAACATTGAAAATGTTGATGCGATATTTACTGTTGCAAGTCCCGTAACACAGGTTGCTGAAACAGATGTAAAGAAAGCATCTACAAATTTAATACTTTGGCCATCTTTAATTGATATAGGTAAGAATAATAATAAAGTTCCGACCATGATAACACATGCAAAGCTTATTAATACATATAAATATGGTGTTATCATTTTCTTTCTTTTGATATTTTTCATAATCATTCACCTTTATTAATCATATTTTATCATAAAGTATTATAAAAAACAAGAAAGTGCTATAAAAAAGCATGCCAATATAATTGGCACGCTTCTCTTTAAACGAATATTTAATTCATTTGTGATTGAACTAATTCAGTTCCTATTACTCTAGCAATAATTGCTGGGCAAATATTACTTGAAGGAAGCATCATAAAATGTAAAGCATCGCGTAAAGTAATAATTTCACCACCAGTAAAGCTTGGAGTCGAATCAATTGAGTTTAAATCAGATTCTTCTACTTCAATCTTCATATCTAGTTCTTCATCAGTAAAATAACGGCAACAAGTTAAACCTGTAAATGTCTTCCATGTAGATGCAGTAGTTATTAATTCTTTTGAATTCTTTTTATAATGAATAAAAGTAGAACTATCGCTGAATAGATCCGCATTATCAAGTACGCTTCCATCATTTGGAATAATAACACCAGCACAGCTATCACAACTTAATTGAGCTTCCAATTCTTCAATTGATTTACCATCACGAATATTCAATAGAATTTGATATAAAATATTTAAGTAATAGTAAACACTATCATCGCCATTATCACCACGCTTATTATATACGTAGCCAACCATAATGGTATTGTCAGGTCCTTCAACTGCAACTAAACAATTGCAGACATAATAAGGACGAGTTTCCGAAGTATAATTCAACCAACCACTCTTAGAACCGATGATTGTATAATTTGGTTTAATCCATTTTTTACATTGTTCAAGTTCTAATACAGCATGGTTTACAGTAATTCTTGTTTCTTTACCACTTGCGTTAATATAAGTAGTTGAATAGTTCTCTTTTGACCAAATATTAGATAAAATATCATTTTGAGTTGCAAGAACTCCGAATTTAACCATATCTTCACAACAAACAACACCAGTTACACCAACAGCACTATTAATATCTCTACCTTTTTCAATATTCATTTTTTCAAGATTTTCCTCTTGGTAATCATAGAAGGCACTGCGAGCTGTTTTTGCCATAATTGGAATTGGGCCAGTAAAGCTTTTATTAACAATATCACCTTGATTTAATACCACAAAATGATAATATGCTGTAGAACCACCAATTATTAAGCAATATATTTCTCCCTCAAATAAATATGGTTTTTCCCATTGATAATCTTCATATTCAGATTGGCCAAATAATATCGAGCTTAACATACTATTTAAATTAAATTGATTGCCAAAATTAGAGAATACTGGAGCAGCTCCGTTAACTCTAACATCGCTTAAGCTTTGGGCATTATCATAATATAAATATAGATATTCACGACTAATATCACCAACGCCTGCAGTAGTTGCAGAATGGGTAACGATTTTTAGAGGTTTTTCTTTAGTGCCTTTAATACAAACTAACTTATATTGATTCTTTTCAGAT
The DNA here is from genome assembly GCA_016280895.1 of Bacillota bacterium. Classification (GTDB taxonomy): domain Bacteria; phylum Bacillota_I; class Bacilli_A; order ML615J-28; family CAG-698; genus RGIG3506. The sequence goes on along the minus strand of JAEEHM010000112.1, from coordinate 3,551 downwards.
AAAACAAATGATTCAAGCTTTTCTTGGCTGTCGATTACTTCAGTTACTAAATCTAAATTCATACGGTAATCAGTAACTTCACCAACTTTATATAGATCAACTAAACTCTTAGCATTATCACTAGTAAATGAAACTCCTCTATAAGCAAATATTGTTTTCTTTGCTTCTCCACCTTTTACAGCCGAGTTTTCAAGAACACCAACTGGAATTTCTATAACATCACCGATTTGGAAATACATAGTAGGTGCATAAGAATAGCCCCTTGCTATTATTCTTTCTTCTCCATCCATGCCATCATTTACTACTTGTTTTCTGATAGCAGCAACATCATTTGTCAATAAGTCTTTAATTAAAACCCAAACATATCCACCATCATAATTACCAGTAACGCCGATTACAACACCACGTACAGTTAGTGTTAGGCTTTTATCAGTTACAAGTTTTGCTTCTGCTACAGTCATAGGTTTAGGATGATTACAAACAATACATTTGTCGCCATCACCATATGTATGCATATCAATATATGCATTAGTGATATGATTATGGCTACTATCAAAAATTAAACCGCAAGTTGAACATACATAATGATCAACAATACCAAATTCATCACAAGTTTGGGGATGGCCAGCGATTAATTCACCGTAATTATGGCCTAATGCAGGAAGTATGTAAGTTTCTACTGAATCATGATTTGCATCAAAATAATTATGACATTTTGTACATTCACAATATTCTATATTCCCTTCTTTGGTACAGGTGGGATTCACCTCTGACATCAAGGGAGTATATTCATGGCCAGTAGCTTCAATAACAACTGATTCTACTTCTTTATATTCTTCATCAAATAATTTATGACATGTTGTGCATTCATAATAAGCAATATGACCATCATCATCACAAGTAGGTGCTAAATATTCATGTAATTCAGAGAATGAATGTGAAATTTTTTCTAAAACTACATTATTTAAGCGATGACCTTCGCTATCATATTTTTTGCCATTACGCATGCAATAATAATATTCGATATGGCCATCTTTAGTACAAGTTGCTTCAACACGATCAACCTTGACTATATTTTCTAAAATGTTTATTGTTTCATATGATTTAAATTGCTTATAAACATAGATATTATCGCCATATGTAGCAGAATTTGTAATAAAGAATGCATCTAAATCTTGACCATAACGATTCCAAATTCTTAAGTAGCTATAATTATATTTATTACCATGGATTGTTGCTGTACAATTGTCATCAATTGTAATAGTAAATGATTCAGCAAGACCATTAGCAGCTGAATATGGTAACCATTGAGTATATCCCATACCACCACATAATAGCTTATTGTCAGGAGTTACTAAATAGAAAGCACCTGATGCTTCAGTTGATGATTTAAGTGTAAGCAATAATGCTTCTGGATTACCAGATACATATAAGAATTCATTAACACCACATTCTAATAAATTCTGACCACTTACTTTAGTTGAAGCTGAAGAACCAGCAGCATAACCAACATAACTTAAGTAATTAGCCATAATACGTGTATTTACATTACCTAAAACAATAACGTCGCCATCATGTAAAGTACTTGGATCAATAACTAATTGATATTTTAATTCATAAACATCAATTTCTAATGTTTGATTAAATATTTCAGTAGAGTCAGCTTCATAAATAAATGTGTATGATAAGTTTTCACCAATTCTCTCATCATCAAAGTCTAAAATATCAGTAGGATGAACATGTACTATAGTACCATCGCTTGCTTCAACATCAAATAAAATACTTGATAATACTTTTTCTTTTGATAAATCGAAAATATTAAATTCTTTTACTGATTCACTATTTAAAGTAACACTACCACTATTGAATTGTTTCTTTGGAAGTATTAATTCCTCATATTCTTTTTCAATAAATTCGTCTCCAACTTTAATAGAATAAATAACCTCACCATTATATTCAAAGCGATAATGAGCCATAATACCATCAGATTCAAAATCAGGTAGTACTTCTTCTACAAATACAGCTTCAATCTTAGGAATTATAATATCTGATTCTGTAGTTTTAACATAGTTACCATCAACTAGATAGAAATACTCATTACATCTTGAACACTTATAATGTTCTTTTGTTCCGCTACTTTCAGGTGTAGCAGGAACTAAATCATAATGAACATAATCATGTCCTAATGCAGGAATAACAATTGAATCTAATTTTTGTTTGTTTTCATCAAAATATTCACCGCATTGAATACATTCATAGTGAGCAGCAGTTCCATTTTCTTCACAAGTTGCAGCAATATAAGGCACTAATTCACCAAGTTCATGAGTACAGCCAGTATAATCTTTATTTAAACGATATACATAGAAGTTGTCACCATAGTCAGCAGTTGTTGTAACAAAGAACGCATCTAAATCTTGACCATAACGGTTCCAAATTCTTAAATAACTATAATTATATTGTTGTCCGTGAACAACAGCAGAATAATCATCGCGAACTGTAATTTCAAACGATTCAGCTAAACTATTATTAGGAGAATATGGTAACCATTGAGTGTATCCCATACCACCACATAGATTCAATCCATCTGGAGTTCTCATATAGAATGTATCATCTATTGATAATGAGTCAACTAATGTAATTACCAATACACCTTCAACTCCTGTAATATCAGCATGACGATATAGACCATTTTCTAATACATCGCTAACATTAATCTTAACAGTTCCAGAAGAGCCAGCAGCATAACCAGCATAACTTAAGAAATTAGCCATTGCTCTTGCATTAATATTAACTAATAATATTTGATCGCCATTTTTAAACTTTGTTCCTGGTTCAGCTAATTCAAATGTGCCATGGAATAAATCTAATGTAACTTCTTTTTCAAAAATAGTTAAATCATTATTTACTAATTTGAAATTAAATGTACGTTGTTTTCCAGGAATTGTTTCAAAGTTAACAATAGTATTTGCATTTAATTGATAAACAGTATTATCATCTGCTTTAACATCAAATCTTAATTCTTTTAATATTGATTCTTGATCATATCTATTTAAATCAAATGATGTGAATTCATTAGTTAATGTTACTTCTATTGCTTGTTTTCTAGGAATAGTAACAGTATCTAATGTAACTTCTTTAAATTCATTATTTTCTAAAACAAAATAACGATTAGTAGCACCAGCAACTAAATAATATTCAATATTACCATTTTCTAATAAGTTTGCTTCTTTAGCATCAATCTTAGAAGCTTCTAATTTATTAATTACTATACTAGATTGATCAATAGCTTGATAAGTATCACCATTCTTTATGAAATATTTATCACAACGTGAGCATGTATAATATTCAATATTACCATTTTGTTCAATAGTAGCTTCTACTGCATCATGATGAACATAGTCGTGTCCTAATGCAGGAATACTTAAATCAGTAATTTCTTTCTTATTTTCATCAAAGAACTTACCGCAGTCAGCACATACATAATGAGCTTTTGTACCAGCAGATTCACAAGTTGCAGGAACTTCAGCAATTAATGCACCACAATTATGTTT
>JAEEHM010000018.1 GCA_016280895.1 Bacillota bacterium | reverse complement strand
CAATAATTATTATACTATTTCAATATAAAAAATGCAAACATAATAATATGCTTGCATAAAATGAATACATTTAATATCTTATTCAGCTTTACCCATCTTTTTATTTAATTTATAAAGACCAGCACCATCTTTCCCAAATAAATCAAATTCATCAATTAAGCCCTTGCTTCTAGCTTCTTCTTCTAATTGTTCCTCTAAATACCAAGATAAAAATTTCTTAGCTAAGAAATCTTCTTCCTTATCAGCTTCTTTAAATAAAGCAAGTATTAATGATGTTACTAATTTTTCATGTTCTAATTGGAATACTAATGGTTCTCTTAAATCTTTAAAATTAAGAACTGGAGCTTCAATTGGTTTTAGTTTAAAATCCAAATCACGATCATGCATAAAATCCATAAATTTTTCAGCATGTTCAACTTCCTCTTTTGCTTGATGTTCAAAATAATCATGATAACCATCAAGTCCTTTACTCTTGTAGTATTCGGCTACTCCTAAATAAATGTATGCAGACCATAATTCCTTATTAACTTGGTCTTCCATCATTAAACGTAATTTTTCTGTCATATATACCTCCTCAAAAATTACTTTTTATTTTAGTTCTATTTCTTTCTCAATATAAAAATCAGATATTTTCAAACTTTGTGCAAGCCCTACTAATAATTTATTGACACTCACTTCTTTTATTAAATCATAATCTTTTATTTTTAAATAAGCTTGGTGTAATAATTCAATATCATCATTTATAAATAAACTTGTGTGATAGATAAAACATGTATCAAAATAAGCTTTATCTAAATTAAATTCATCTTTTAATATTTTTAATAAATCTTCATGAATCTTATTTAAAATATCATTTTCATTAAATCTAATCCATACAACATTATTATTTTCTTCAATACCTTTTAATGTAATATTAAAAGGTTTTATATTAGTAAGATATTTACTAATTCTATCAATTATGTCTTCTTTAATACTTTCATCAATTTCTTTAGATATTATCAAAGAAATATGGAAAGGAAGTTTAGATAATTCCACATTCAATCCTACTTCCTTTTCAATTCTTCTTAAGTCCTTACTTAAATGATGAAAATATTTATCAACATCTATACCAAACCAAATATACATTAGTGTTTTCTCTTAAAGAAGATAAAGAAAGCAATCGCAAGATAGTTCATCAAAGACACAAATGCAGCCTTAGAATTACATCCTCCCTTTGCTTGATTAGCATGTGGGTCAACAACTGTAATCTTAATGCTTGCTTTTATATCAGTACCATCAATTCTAAATGTTACTTCTTCTTCACCAGCTTTAATTCCCTTTATTACTTCATTTACTGGATCATATTCAATTAAATCACTTTCGCAAATAATTAAACTACGATATTTATGTTTGATTTCAAGAAGAGATATTTGGTTGATATTAATGATAATATCTTCTTCAGGTAATTTAATATCACTCATCTTAGTAGTTTCAATATTATATGAACCTACATAATTATTATCTTTATTAACATCTAATCTAATCCTATGATCAGCTTCATAATATTTATTATCAATAATAATATCTTCACTAAATGATTTATTTTCTAATACCTTTTCTTCTTCAACATATAAATCAAATTTATAATTATTTTCTTTTAAGAACTTTAAGATTTCATCATTTCTAAGTAATATCTTAAATGGATTGTATTCATATCTAATATCATTGTCGTTACAAATATTTAAAGTGATTGGTATCTCTTTAATATCACCATCAATTAAAGTAAGCTTTAATGTGAAATTATCACCACTTATATCTCTAATTAAATAATCTTCTTCACCAGAATTGTTGAAGTTCTTATCAAGAACTACATTTTCATTATTCAATAATTGGATATGTTGAATATATTTAGAACTATTAGATGCACTAATCTTTAATTCCGCAATTCCACTTGCGAAATTTACAGCCTTGAAATCAATTGATTTTTTGATGTCCTCTTCATTGAAATCACTAGCACTGATTGATTTTGCGTCACGTCTTGCTTTTATAGTGAATTCATCAACAACACGCTTATATTGATTATAAACTGTAACCTTCATTTCTGTATCACTAACTTCAATATTAGATGCTACACTATAATTTAATTTCTTTAAATCGATTACTTTTTCATGTAGACTTCCACCTTCAACAAGTGTTGAATCTGGATTTCTCATCTTATCACCACTAGAACCTTGATCTAGATAATATGTACCCTTAGTAGTATCATTTGACTTTTTATTATTATAAAGTCTGTATGTTCTACTATACATATGATCATGTCCTGAAAGTACTAAATCAACATTAGCATCACTAAATACAGGATACCATTGTGGTCGCATATTCTTCGCAACTGATGAATCATTTTCAGCAGATCCATAAATTGATTTATGCATTAACACAACTGAATATTGATATTTACCTTCCATGTCTTGAATTACTTGTTTGAACCATTTTATTTGGTCAGTAAATCTTGAACCACTTGATACATCGGAATTGTTGCAATCAAGAGATATGAATAACACATTATTGAAGATAAAATAGAAGCTTGAATTTAAACTTGTACTAGCACCATTTTGTGGGTTATGGAATAATTTACAATAAGTATATGGAAAATCCCATTGTGGATGGTTCTTTTCTTCATCACCCCAATATTCATGATCACCAGGTGATGCAGCAAAGATGAAATTTGAAAATGATTCATCATCTAAGATATGAGTGAATTCATCAACAACACGCTTATATTGATTATAAACTGTAACCTTCATTTCTGTATCACTAACTTCAATATTAGATGCTACACTATAATTTAATTTCT
>JAEEHM010000017.1 GCA_016280895.1 Bacillota bacterium | reverse complement strand
TTGTACTTGCTGATGAAGAAGAAGATATAAAAATAAAGAGAACAGAAAAAAGTGATTTATCTAAAGTTAAATTATTAAACATAAAGAATGTTGATTTAAGTATAAATAGTACTATTTTTGTGATCGGTGATAATAAAAAAGGAAAGTTCATTCGTGAAAATCTAGCTTACGCAAGTGAAGGCTATGGATCTAATTTCAAAGTATTTAATTATGAAAAGAATGAAACAGCAAAATTAATTGAAGATATTAAAAAAACAGAAGGATTAAAGAAAGTATTAATCTTATCTGATGATACAGTAGATAGTGATAGCTATGATGCTAATGTTTTTGTAACATTGATTGCGCTACAAACTGCATTTAAAAATCGAGATCGCCATGAATTATCATTTATCACCGAACTATTAGATTCAAAGAATTTAAATAGCATCAATGATTTTAATATTAAAAATGCAATTATCAGTAATAGAATGATGAGTCTCCTTCTAAGTCAATTAGCATTAAATAAAGAATCAAAAAAATTCTTTGATGGTTTACTTACTATCGATAGTATGGAAGGTGGAGATTATTTTGATATCAAGATTGAAGATGTGAAAGATATGATTGATGAAAAAGAATTAAGATTTAAAAATAAGAGAGAATTAATTCAATCCTTCTATTTAAGTTTTGATAAAAAATATATGCTTCTTGGTTATATAAAGAATGATGAAATCTATTTTATCCCTAAAAATCAAGATGTCGATGAAGAAATCATATTAAATCCAGAAGATGCTTTCATCTTCATAAAATATTAAGATGTGCAAAAAAGCACATCTTTTATTGATAATAAATGATACTTATTGTATAATAAAAAAACGAGGTTGATTATGATAAAAGAATATAGTAATGGAGATACATTTATTAAAGAAAATGATAATTACTTAAGTGAAAATAAATATTTAACCCAATTCTTTTATTTAGATGCTAAATTATTAAAAGAAATAAATAAAAAGAATTACGCAATAAAGATAGAAGAAGATAATAAAAAATTACTTGCACTTAAGGTCAGTGATTTTGCACTCATGTTGTATGGAAATCCTCAATTATTATCTTCTTTACTTAGATATATCAAAAATAAAGATTATTACTTCGATAAAATCATGACATCTTCAGTAATTGCAGATGAATTATTTAAAATATCAAAAGAAGTATTAAATGAAAGATACTTCGAATTTTTAGCTATGGATTTTATGGAAGCAAGGGATTATACAGAAGTATCTTCAAAAGATGTAATGCATGCAAAAATAGAAGATGTAGATGAAATATATGAAATGCAGGTAAAATTTATTAAAGATTGTAATTTGGATGATGAAGCAAACATCGAAAGCATAAAGAAAAATATTGATAAATATCGAATTATCAAAAAAGATGGAAAGATTGTTTCGATGGCGATATTTAATAAAAGTATAAATTCTTATCATATAACAGAAGTATATACAAGAGATGAATATCGAAACTTTGGCTATGCTCGTAAAATAGTAAACACAATTAAAAATGAAATTCTAGATATGAATGAAGTTGCAACTTTAAATGTAGATAAGAAAAATCCAATATCTAATCATTTATATGTATCGCTTGGCTTTAAAAAATTATTTTCTCAAGGTGTATATCATATAATAAAAGATGAAAAATAATATAAAGAAAAAAGAACTTCAAATTTGAAGTTCCTTTTTTATGCTTTTCTTCGATCATAGCCTGTATTCTTATAATATAATGCTTTATCTTCATACATTCTATTATCAGCAAGCTTAATTAATGTATTTAAATCATCATCTTTTCTAATGCGATATGCAAAACCAATAGCTGCAGAATATTTAGTTCTAGCAAGTTCATTTTTGATATCCTTAATAGTTTCGATAATTCTTTCTTCACTTTCATTTGTAGCTAGAATAGTGAATTCATCTCCACCTAAACGATAAACATACATTTTTCTTGTAGCACATCTCTTTAATGTATCAGCAATTGCGATTAAACCATTATCGCCTTCTAAGTGACCAAAGTTATCATTGATATATTTAAGTCCATTCATATCTATTTGAATAAGTCCTGTAATATCTTTCTTCATTTTTGGCATATCTGAATAGAACATTGCACGATTAAACAAATTAGTAAGTGGATCAAATTTAGTTCTTTCAGTTACAATATATAAATAATAGAAGATTACACTTATCGCAATTGATGTATTCAATAGATGAATATCTCCAGTAGAATCAATGAATGTTTCGATTAATACTGCAATTATTACGACAACTGCACAAATTATAAGAGCAAGTGCATATGACATATGCTTAGCTTGAATTGAAAATACTGATTGATATAATAAATAAGCTAAATATATAGCAGATATAATATGTGAAGTATATCTTAGAATTGTGTTTCCACTAAACCAGTAAATGCCACCATCTTCTCCTAATAAAAAGCGGAAAACCAGATGACTTGTTGCTGGAATAAGTGGCAAGATATAGATAAGAAAATCTACTGCCAATGGAATAAACAACAAATACATATATTTATTTTTCTTATAACCACTAAAGAAAATAAACAGTAAAATACATGAAGGTCTTAATACATAATTGATACATGAGAATAAAGTTGTTAGAAAAACACTTTTCCATTCATATTGAGCAATCTTAATAAAAGTATCAAATATTGATATTATTATTGTTGTCCCAATAATAGCAAGCATATAAATACTTGTTTTTCGATGTTCTTTCCATTTTTGAAGTGCAATTAATGTCATTACAGCACTTAAGCATAAAAGAATAAAGTTTGTAATGATGTAAGAATTAAAAAATTGCATACTCTCACCTCTAATACCTTATATTTTATCATAATAATTTCAAAATTAAAACACTTATTTTAAAAAACTTTTTACTTAATTAAATATTTGTATTATAATGTATCTAGATGGAGGAAAAGTTATGAATGCTAATAAATATGCTAAAATAGCTATTATAAGTGCTAGTGCTCTGCTGGTATTAGCTTTAATATTTGATATTGCAATCTTTTACAAGCAACTTTTAGCTACTTTGGTTTGTGGAATAATTGTAGTATTAGTATTCATGATTCTTATATTCGCGTTTGTGTTATCCATCGTTCTCGTGTTTGGTTTTAATTTATTGAATAAGCATGGTTTTTGGCCTTTTACTATTGTTCTGGATTTGATAGAAAATATGTATAAGGGCAATAAGGACCTTGAATATAATCATATTTTATTTGTTGTGATTAAAATAGGTGTAATTATATTGTCCTTGATGATTATTATTATTTCAATTATAAGTATGCATCACAATAAGATAGAGTGTGAAGGAAATAAAATGAAGATGATGAACAAAAATAAATATATGGCAGGTGCATCGATAATTATATCGCTTGTTTTAATTATTGTAGCTTTATCATTGTTTATGATTACGAGTATATAGAAAAAGGAGTATTTATGAAAATATTAATAATAAATGGTTCTCCACGCCAAGGTGGAAATAGTGAAATATTAATAAAAGAAATAACAAAGGTTTTTGATGATTTAGGCGCAAACTATGATGTTTTAAATATTGGTAATAAAGATATAAGAGGATGTCTCGCTTGTGGATATTGCCATGATAATAATAAATGCGTCTTTGATGATGAAGTTAATATTGCATCAAGATTATTTAAAGAAGCAGACGGCCTTATCTTAGTATCACCTGTATATTATGCATCTCCTAATGGTACTATTATATCTTTCTTAGATAGATTATTTCAAAGTTCAAGATTTGATAAAAGATATAAGGTTGGAGCAGCTTTTGCAGTGGCAAGAAGAGGTGGTACAACAGCATCATTCGATGTTTTGTGTAAATATTTTACGATAACTGGTATGCCAATTGCATCTGGTGATTATTGGAATAATGCTTTTGGTATGAATAAGGGTGAAATAGAGGAAGATAAAGAAGGCTTAAGAAATGCAAGAATAGTTGCAAAAAGAATGGTATTTTTAATTAAAGCTATTAAAGATGCTAAAGATAATTACAAGGAATTATTAGAAGAAGAAAAAAGAACTTCCACAAATTTCATACACTGATAAAAATGCTTTGATACTATTTATCAAAGTTTTTTTAATGCTTACAACAATTGTAATTAAAATAAAAAAATGATACAATATATAAGCGAGGTAAATTATGAATGAAAAAATTAAAAAGATTTTAACAATAATAATAATAATATTTTCATTAATATTAGTGGCATGTAAAAAAGAAGATGAGGACAATAATAAAGATAAAGAACCTGAAGTAGAAGTATGCGATCATATATTTGAAAAAGTAAAGGGAAAGGCTGCAACATGTACTGAGCCTGGATATCAAGGATATCATAAATGCGTAATATGTGGATATAGTGAAGATTATCAAGAAATTGAAGCATTAGGACATGATTATGTATTAAAAAAAGGTAAGATGGCAACATTAAAAGCAGATGGATGCTCAGATTATTATGAGTGTAAAAGATGTGGAGATATTAAAGATATGAAAATTTACCCTAAACTTGATCATATACATACAGGTACAGTACTTTCTACACAAGAAAGAACTAACTCAATGTGTGAAGTAAGAACATGTAAATGTGATATATGCGGAAAAGAATACAAAGAATATGGAAATGCGTTAAATAGAGAAGAAAAATATATGGAAGACTTAAATATATTAATGGTTGGTAATAGCTTTACTAATTATAATTGCTTGTACACACTACTTGAAGAAATGATTAAGGCTGAAGGAATTAATGTAAATATTAAAAAATGTGCATATGGAGGACAATATTTATATAATTATTGTGAAGGAGAAAATGGCACATATCATAGGAATTTAATGGATGCATTAAAACTAAAAACATATGATATTATTTTCTTACAAGCACAAAGTAATGAACCAGCACTTGCAAGACCTAATTTTTATAAAGCTGTTAGAGAAATATGCTCATACGTAGATTTATATGATACAAGAGTAATAATGTATCAAACATGGAGCTATCGTGATGGATATGCTGGTATGAACTATTATGAAATGACACAAAAATTAGCAGCAGGATATGAAGCAATCGCAGATGAACTTAATTTAGGAACATCAAAAGTTGGTAACGCATTCTATTTTATGTATCAAAACCATCCAGAAATTAATTTAAATAAGGAATCTGATGGAAGTCATCCAACTTCTTTGGGTACATATATTGCTGCACTTGTACATTATTCTGTGATTTATGGAAGAAGTCCTGTTGGCATTAAATATACTTATAATGATTATATTAAAAATGAAAACATCGAATGGCATGGAGATACAACAAGAAGTGCAATAAGTTCTAGTTTACAAAGAGAAATAGAAGAATATGCAGAGCGTGCTGCCTTTGGTGGAAGCATTGTTGAAGATAAATATAAAACTTCATCTGCTGGTATAGGAGAATAAATAATGAAAAAATATTTAGAAATAGTATTAGTTGTGTTAATATGCCTTGCTGGAATAATATTAGGCTTTATTAAAGGAATTAATTTAAATGAAATCCAACTTCAAACAATAAAAATTATTAGTATTGTTTGTATAATAAGTATTGCATATTGTTTTATTGTGGGAGAAATATCAAGAAACAATTCCCAAATGGATAAGTTATGGTCAATTCTTCCAATAGTTTATTCTTGGATTATTATGATAATGGGTAATTTCCAAATAAGACTTGTAATTATTGCTTTCCTTGTTACTTTATGGGGAATTAGATTAACTTATAATTTCGCCTTAAAAGGTGCATATAAATGGAAATTCTGGGAAGGTGAAGAAGATTATCGATGGGCAATACTGAGAAAAAAGAAGATTTTTCAAAATAAATTCGTTTGGGCATTATTCAATTTATTATTTATTTCTCTCTATCAAAACTTCTTAGTGCTTGCAATTACATTCCCTGCAGTTGTCGCAATGAATGCAGCAAATGCCTTTAATGTTTTTGATTGTGTAGCTTTAATATTTGCACTTGTATTTTTAGGAATTGAAACTATTGCTGATATTCAACAATGGAATTTTCATAAAAAGAAAAAAGAATTACTTGCAACTGGAGCTAAACTTGAAGAAATTGAAGCACCATATAATAAGGGATTCAATACAACTGGTATATGGAATAGATCAAGACATCCTAATTATTTAGGAGAACAAGGATTTTGGGTTTCTATTTATATCTTTACATTAGGAATAGGAACAAACCATTTATTCTTATTTAATTGGACAATATTTGCATGTTTGCTTTTAATTCTATTATTCTTGGGATCATCTACCCTTGGAGAAGCAATTTCTGCATCGAAATATCCTGAATATAAAGAATATCAAAAGAAAACTTCAAAGTATTTTCCACTTTGGAAATATAATGGATAAAATAAAAAATCATACCTCGCGGTATGATTTTTATTTTTTTATTATTCAGCAGGTTTTTCTTCAGCTTCTTCAGCAGGAGCTTCTTCCTTCTTTAATAATTTAGCAGCTTCAGCAGCAGCTTTTGCTTTCATTTCTTCTCTAGCTTTAGCCATTCTATTTGCAACTTTAACAATAATGAATAATGTGATTGCAATTAAGATGAATGAAATAATAGCGTTGATGAATGTTCCCCAATCGATAACAGCTGATAAATTATAAGTGTAAACAGTACCATGTAATGTATACTTACTTAAAATTGTAGTTTTAGCTGCTTCAATTAAGTTAGGGTTTTCAAGTAAATAATTTGGGTTATTAGCGATTTGATCAGCATAATTTGCTTTTGCTAATTCAGTACCTAAAGTTTGTAAATCTGCAGCAGCAAATTTTTGACCTAAGCCGATAGCTTCATTTAAACCTTTTTGTGCATTGTTAGCAGCAGGAAGTACAGTAACTAAACCTTTAATACCACCAGGTACCCACCATGTACAAACGCTCATTAAGATGTTAACAAGTGCTGTAACGATGGCATTGAATGCACCACCTATAATAACGCCGACAGCCATGTCTAAGACATTGCCTCTAGCAATAAAGGCCATAAACTCTTTCTTTAATGCGCCCTTTTCTTTCTTTTCCTTTTTTTCTTTTGCCATATGAATCTCCTTTCCTCATATACATTATTATTATACATTTAAATTTTTTAAATTTCAATAATTTTGATTAATATTTATATATCAATTGTGAAAAAGTATAATTTTTGGTATAATAATCAATAGGTGATGTTATGAGTAATTTTTATAATGACGTTTTAGAAAGATTTATTAAATATGTAAAGGTCGATACACAATCAAAAGCAAATGCTACATGCACTCCATCAACACAATGTCAATTTGATTTAGCAAAAATCTTATATGAAGAATGCATGAATTTAGGATTTAGTGATTGTTATTATGATGAAGTGAATTGTATAGTATATGCTAAGGTAAAAGCTAATGTAGAAGGTGCATTAAGTGTAGCATTTATTGCGCATATGGATACATCTCCTGATGTATGTGCATCTAATGTTAAACCATTTGTGTACAAAAATTATCAAGGCGAAGATGTAGTATTGAATGAAAAAGAAAAAATTATTTTTGATGTAAAAACATTCCCTAATATTTTAAAATATATTGGTGAGGATATTGTTTTTACTGATGGTACTACTCTACTTGGTGGCGATGATAAGGCCGGTATTGCTGAAATAATCACAATGGCAGATTATATCAATAAACATCAAGAAATTAAACATGGTGATATTTGTTTAGCATTTACTCCAGATGAAGAAGTGGGAGGACTTGCTAAAGACTTAGATTTTAATATTTTAGGTGCTGATATTGCGTATACCTTAGATGGTGATTATGTCGGTTATTACAGCGATGAAACATTTAACGCTAGTGAAGCCCAATTCACAATTATTGGTAAAAATGTTCATCCAGGTACTGCTAAGGGTATTATGAAAAATGCACTAACGATTGCAAACGACATTTTTAATCAAATTCCACCATTTAGACCAGAAAATACTGAAGGTAGAGTTGGATATTATCATCCTCACTATTTAGATGGAAATGTAGAAAAAGCTAATTTGTATTGTTTGATTAGAGATCATGATGAAGGCTTATTTAATGAAAAGAAACAAACATTAGAAAGAATTAAAGATCTCATGAATGAAAAATATGGAGAGAATACAGTTTCTTTGAAATGGGCTAATTCATATTCATCAATGAAAAAGGTAGTTGATAAATATCCTTTTATGACAAAAGAATTAGTAGAGGCTATTAAAGATACAAATATAAAACCAACACACCTTGCTTTTAGAGGGGGAACTGATGGTTCATCAATTAGTTCAAGAGGATTGGCTTGCCCTAATATTTCTGCAGGATATGAAAATGGACATTCAAGATTTGAATATGTGCCTGTTCAATCAATGGAAAAAATAACAGAAATATTGATTAATTTAGTTAAGCGATTAAGCAATTATAAAAAAGGAGAATAATATTATGAATGAAAATATGACTTGGGATTTAGAGATAATGTATAAGGGGCATAATGATCCTAAATATAAAGCAGACTTTAAAGTCCTAAAGAAAAAAATAGAAGAAGTAAAGAAACTTACTTCAAATAATAAATTAGATGATTTAGCTTTTGTTGAAGGATATTTAAAATTAGATGAAGAAATAGAAGCTTTAATAAGTGAATTATATTCTTATAATGGTCTTCGCTTAGCTGTAAATACTAATGATAATAAGGCTCAAAGTGAAGAAAGTAAAATTGATTATATGCTTCAAGAATTAGTGCTACCTGAGGTAGAACTTAAGAAAAGATTAAAAGACCTTGATTTAGATGAATGTGCAAAAAAATCAAATATCATTAAAGATTATCTTTTTAATTTGAAAAATATCAAGGAAGAAGCTAAGCATATGCTAAGCGATAAAGAAGAAGTAATGGCAAGCAAGTTTGGAATGGTTGCAAGTGATTCTTGGTCTTATTTACAAGACTTACTTACTTCTAATTTACTCGTAAAAGTTAAAGGTAAAAAAATGCCTTTATCAGAAGCTAGAAATTTAGCTTATGATAACGATAAAGATGTTAGATTTAATGCATATAAAGCCGAACTTAAGGCTTACAAACAAATTGATACAAGTATCGCTATGGCTCTTAATAATATTAAAAGAGAAGTTAATATTATGGATGATTTAAGAGGCTATAAAGATGCAATAGAAAAAACATTAAGCCAATCTAATATGACAAAGGCTAGTTTAGATGCTTTAATTGAAGCACTAAAAGAAGAACAAGAGAATTTTAGAAGATATTTCAAACTAAAAGCACAGGCATTAGGATATGAAAATGGTCTTCCATTCTATGAATTGTTCGCACCAATGGGTAAATTAACAAAGACTTATACTTTTGAAGAAGCTAAAGACTTGGTATTAGATGTTTATAAATCATTTTCTAATTCATTATATGAAATGGGAAAAGATGCATTTGAAAATAGATGGATTGATGTATATCCAAAAGCAGGTAAACAAGGTGGTGCCTTCTGTGCTGGCATTGATAATCATAAGCAGTCTCGTGTTTTAACTAACTTTACTGGTTCATTAGGTGATGTACAAACTCTAGCTCATGAATTAGGCCATGCATATCATGGTAAAGTATGTTTAGAAAATAAGATATTAAATAGAGATTATCCAATGCAACTTGCTGAAACTGCATCAATATTCTGTCAAACTTTAATGGCTAAGAAAATGATCAATGAACTTGATGATCCATTTGAAAAATTGACAGTTGTTGAAGAATCACTTCAAGAAGATAGTCAATGTGTAGTAGATATTTTATCAAGATTCTTATTTGAAAAATCAGTATTAGAAACTCCAATTGAACAACCACTAAACGCTAAAGACATGTGCAAGATGATGCTAAAAGCTCAAGATCAAACTTATGGTGATGGCCTAGATAAGAAATATAGACATCCATATATGTGGTTATGCAAAGGTCATTATTATAGCGCTGACTTGAATTATTATAATTGGCCATATGCTTTTGGCTTGTTATATGCTAAAGGATTATATAAGAAATATTTAGATGACAAGGCTGGATTTGTAGCTAAATATGATGAAATGTTGAAGAATACAGCCCTTATGAATGTTGAAGAAGTAGCTGCTACTATGGGTGTTGACATCACAAAGAAAGATTTCTGGTTATCAAGTCTTAAATTTATTGAAGAAGACATTGATTTATTTGAAAAATTATTAAAAGAAACAAAGATGATTTAAATTATGGCATATGTAATAAGAAAAGCAAAACTAGAAGATATTGATGCTATAAATGAATTGTTATATCAGGTGCATGAACTACATGTAAAAATAAGACCAGATTTATTTGTAGATGGAGTCAAAAAGTACACTGATAAAGAAATAGTATCAATAATGAAAAATCCGAAAAAACCAATCTTTGTATATACAGAAAATGATGTAGTGAAAGGATATTGTTTTTGCATAATTGAAGAAGAAAAGAATAAATCTAAGGTGCAACATCGATCATTATATATTGATGATTTATGCGTAGATAAGAATTTATTACATCAATCAATTGGTACTCATTTATATGAATACGTAAAAATGTACGCAAAGATGATGAATTGTGATTACATTACCTTAAATGTATGGGAAGGCAATGATAATGCTTATAATTTTTACAAGCATTTAGGCCTAAAAGAACAAAAAAGAATATTAGAAGAAAAATTATAAGAAGAATGCATCAAATATTGATGCATTTTTTCTTATATGTATAAGCATTTTTATTTCAAAATAATTATAATTGTGTTATAATATTTAAACGTAAAGTTGGTATAATAATATGAATCATGTACATCATGCAAAAACCATTGATATGACTAAGGGAAATACCTGGAAATTGATTATAACATTTGCATTACCAATATTTTTGAGTAATTTGTTTCAGCAGTTATACAATTCTGCTGATAGTGCTATTGTTGGTCAATTCTTAGGTACAAATGCTTTAGCTGCAGTATCATCGTCTGGTAATTTAATATTCTTATTTAACTCATTCTTTATTGGTGCTGCAATGGGGGCAGGAGTAATAATTGCGAAATTCTTTGGTGAAAAAGATTTTGACAACATGCGCCGTGTTATTCACACAAATGTGGCAGTTGGTCTAATATCTGCAATTTTCTTATCTATCTTAGGTTATTTCTTATCACCATATATTCTAGTATGGATGAATACTGATAAAGATGTACTTCCTGAGGCTACTGCTTATTTTCAAGTGTATTTTTTAGGTATTGGTGGTGCTGTAATGTACAACTTCTTAAATAATATCCTACAAGCAGTTGGTAATAGTAGAAGAGGACTTTTATATTTAATTATTTCATCGCTTTTAAATATTGCCCTTGATGTATTATTTATTGCTGTATTTAAAGGAGGAGTAGCATCTGCAGCTCTTGCAACTGGCATTAGTCATTTTGTAAGTATGGGACTTTGCTTGTTATTTTTGCTTAAAAAAGGTACAATCTATCAATTAAAAATAAAAGAAGTAAAAATACATAGAGATATGCTAATCTGTATCTTAAAATATGGAGTGCCATCTGGTATTCAAAATTCTGTGATTGGTCTTGCTAATGTTTTTGTACAATCAAATATCAATTCATTTGGTGGTATTGCACAAGCAGGATACGGAATATATGGTAAGATAGAAGGCTTTGCATTCTTACCTATTACATCATTCAATTTAGCTTTAACTACTTTTATCAGTCAAAACTTGGGTGCTAAAGAATATGATAGAGCTAGAAATGGTTCAAGATTTGGAATTATTTGTTCAATGATTTTAGCGGAAATTGTTGGTTTAATAATATATTTCTTTATTCAATACATCGCACTAATATTCACTAATGATGCAAATGTAATCCAATATGCGAAGGACCAAGCATTAGTTGCTTGCTTATTCTATTTCTTACTATCTTTTTCACATTCAATTAGTGCTGTTTGTAGAGGAGCAGGAAAAGCAGTAGTACCAATGCTGGTTATGTTAATAGTATGGTGCGTATTAAGAGTAACATATATCAATATTGCACTGTCAATATCATATGATATTAAATTAATATATTGGGCATATCCAATTACTTGGTCGATAAGTTCTATCTTTTATTTCTTTTATTATCATTTTAGTGATTGGATTCATGGCTTTGAAAAGGAGAGTAAAATATGAGAATACTTTTAACAGCATTTGAAGCCTTTAATAATGATAGAATTAATCCTAGTGAAGAAATATTAAAAAATATAGAAGATTGTGATGTAGAAAAAATATTGCTTCCAGTATCATATGCACACGCAAAAGAAATACTGCTTAAGAAAATAAAAAAAGATAAAATTGATTTTATTTTATCACTTGGATATGCAGCATCAAGAAATGAAATATCAATAGAAAAACGTGCATGCAATGAAATGAAAGCTAGCATTGCTGATAATGATGGTGTTTTTAAAAATGGTGAAAAGATAGATAATCAAGGTACTGATTATTTATACACAAAAATTGATATAAATAGAATTATAAATGAACTAAATAATTATCATTTATATGAAAGTGATGATGCTGGTAGATTCATTTGTAATGAAGTATATTATTTATCGCTTCAAGAGATGGATGGCAATGCTTTATTTATTCATATTCCACCACTTGATACAATGAAAGATAATGGGAAAAATATATTCTTTTTGGTAAGCGCAATAAAAGAAATTATTAAATTACT
Source organism: Bacillota bacterium (assembly GCA_016280895.1). GTDB lineage: Bacteria > Bacillota_I > Bacilli_A > ML615J-28 > CAG-698 > RGIG3506. The sequence goes on along the minus strand of JAEEHM010000017.1, from coordinate 41,922 downwards.
TAAAGGAGAAAAGTAATGGAATTATATCTTATTATTTTAATTATCTTAGCATCAATTTTATTATTGTTCATTATATTTTGGTTAGCATGTGGCTTGTATGCTTATAATATCTTGATGATATGTAAAAAGAGACCAAATATAGATGAAATTGAGGAAGATAGTCATTGGTTTGTATTTAAAGAAGAATTGTTGAAGAGAAGAAAAGAATTTCAAGAATATGAAAAATATCAAGAAGAATTGACTTTAAAAAATAAAAGAGGAATTAATTTAAAGGCTTATCTAATAAAACAAGATAAAAGTGAGAGACCCAAATTATGTATTTTTGTCCATGGCTATAAATCTTGCCATGAAGTAGAAATATTACATGTCAATTCATGGATGTTAAAGAAGGGATATGATACACTTTTAATAGATCAAGAAGGTCTTGGAAATAGTGAAGGAAAAAGAATGGGTCTAGGTATTCTGGATTCAGAAAACCTTCTTGAATGGATTGATTATATGAATAAGATCTATAATCATAATGTTGATATTATTTTAGCTGGCGTATCAATGGGAGCTAATACAGTCTTACTTGATGCCAATTTAGAACTTGAAAATGTGAAATGCATAATAGCTGATTGTGGATACACATCATGCTACGATGAATTTATGTATTTATTAAAAGGAAATAAATTAATAGTAAACTGTTTCCGCACATTTTTAAAACTAATCTGGCACCGTGATATTAAAACAAGCACCCTTAAAACAGTAGCTAATTCTAAATATCCAATTTTATTTATTCATGGAAGCCTTGATCGCTTTGTACCTACATTTTTCTCTAAAATGAATTATGATGCATGCACTTCAAAAAAAGATTTATTATTAATTGATTGTGCTCTACATGCTGAAAGTAATTTAGTAGATACAGAAAAATATGAAAAGAAAATAGATTCATTTTTAAAAGAAATATTCTAATAAAAGCACCTATAAGGTGCTTTTAATTTAGGCCAATTTGCCAAATAAGGTTAATTGTGGTATAATATATAATAAGAAAGAGAATTATTATGTTATTTAAATTGTTTATCACATTTTTAAAAATAGGTCTCTTTACCTTTGGTGGTGGATACGCAATGATACCATTAATAAAGGAAGAGATTGTTGAAAAGAAGAAATGGATAAGTAATGATGAGATGCTAGAGATAATTGCTATTGCAGAAAGCACTCCTGGACCGATTGCCATCAATATGGCAACTTATATTGGTTACAAAAATAGAAAAATACTTGGAAGTATTTTTGCTACATTAGGAGTTGTATTACCATCAATGGTAATAATTATTCTAATATCTCTCATTTACAACAGTTTCATTCAAAACCAATATGTTAAATATGCTTTTGTTGGTATAAAATGTGCTGTTGCTATCCTTATTTTAAAAGCAGGAATCAATATGATAATTAAAGCTGAGAAAAAAGCATTATTTATTATATTGTTAGTTCTTACTATAATATTGATGTTATGCATTGAAATCTTTTCATGGAGTTTTTCTACAATCTTCATTATTCTAATTGGAGGAATAATAGGAATTGTGTGTGGTAGTATCAAGAAAGCAGGTAAACAAGAATGATTTACGTGCTATTATTTTTGGAATTCTTTAAAATTGGCTTATTCACCTTTGGTGGTGGATATGCAATGATACCACTGATAAAAGAAACTGTTCTATTCCATGAATGGATTGCGGAAGCAGAATTTTATGATTTTATCGGTTTATGTGAAGCAACTCCTGGACCAATTGCGATTAATATGGCAAGCTTTGTTGGCTTTACTCAAGCTGGAGTATTAGGCTCTATTGTTGCAACTTTTGGTGTTGTTTTACCATCGTTTATAATTATTGTGCTTGTTGCATCTATCTTAAAGAAATTTTTAGAAAGAAAAGGTGTAAAAAATTTCTTTACAGGCGTAAAACCAGTAGTTATTGGTCTTATCAGTGCGACAGGCTTAGTATTATTATTCAAGGCTTTAGTTTATGAAAATATTCAAGTATTCAATTTTAATCTCGTAAGCTTTGTGATAATTCTAGTTTTAATTGTTATCTTGGTATTATATAGATTAATATTCAAGAAGAAGCTGAATAATATAATATTTATTGCACTTAGTGCAGTATTAGGTATATTATTTTCAATACTTATTTAGAAAGGTTAAAAATATAAAATGAAGAAAAAGATTGAATCAGTAAAGGAAATTAACATGACGGTAATTGATGATACCTACTTTTTATCAATGTATTCACTAAAAGATAAACCAGTAATATCATCGGAAGTAGCCGATTTCTTAGAAAACACGGCAAGAGAGTATGGACCTTATGACAAATTTATTCTAAATATATATAGTGATACTATTTGGGATGAGGATAAATCAGTATATAGAAAGGCAGTTCATAATTATTACAGTTTAAAGATTAGTGATTTGCATCAACAAATGCGTCAAAAATTATTTGTTGCTGCAACATTTATGTTGATTGGACTCGCTGGACTTGTTATCATGGCAATCTATCAAAGATTTTATAGTTTGGAATTATGGAATCAATTAATTCAAATCTTCTCATGGGTATTTATTTGGGAATCATTACATATATTCTTTATTGATAGAAGACCAATATTTATCGCAAATAAACGTTATGTTAGTTTGGCTAATATGGATATAAATTATTTTAAATTAACAAAGGATAAGAAAAATGATCAGCAATCTCAATGATTTCAATAGATCTCTTGGTGAAGTAATGATGTATGCTCAATTTATTGAGCATGATATTAAAGAAATATATTTAAATATTTTGGGAAATGGTTCTTCTGAAAATGCTGATGCTATTAAGATGATGACCTTAGGAGAAACGCTTCTTAATATTCAAGAATTTGATATACGTCGTAAATTAAATACATTTTCAATAGATGAATATCTTTCTTTAAAACAAATCACTAAGATTAGAAATTATTATGCTCATTCTGTTTATGCTAATTTCGCATACGATGATGATGAAAACAAATTTAAGCAAGCTGCACTTAGATTAGAAGCTGATATTAAAACACTTGCTGATTTACAAAATATGATAGAAGAAAAGAAAATAAAGATTTTAGGTAATTAAGATGGATAAAACCAATGTAATGCGTATTTTAGATTATGAAAATATTAAATATGTGCCTCACTTTTATGACAGTAATGAAACAGATGGAGAAAGTGTCGCAAGGCTTGTAGGAATTGATCCTAATAGAGTCTATAAAACATTGGTTACAATATCTAATTCAAAGCATAATTATGTATTTTGTATCCCTGTTAATAAAACATTAGATTTAAAAAAAGCAGCTAAGGCTGCTTGTGAAAAGAAAATAGAAATGCTAGCTATGAAAGATTTACTTCCTCTAACAGGTTATGTACATGGTGGATGTAGTCCAATAGGAATGAAGAAGCAATTCAAAACCTTTATTTATGAAGATGCAATGCTATATGATAGTATTTGTGTATCTGGTGGAAAAAAGGGAACACAAATAGAATTAGCATCAGATGATTTAATAAAACTAATTGATGCAAATTATGCTGATATATGCTAGAAAAATAAGATACATAGTATAGTAATACTATGTATCTTTTTTTAATTAAATATCTGGGTGTCAGATAAATTGTAGTTGTATAAAGAAAGAATTTTTTCAACTGTTAATTTCTCTTTTTCTTCTTTATCAAAATATAATTTAATCTTTCCTTCATTTAAAAGAACTAATTTATTACCATAAGTGATAGCATCTTTCACGTTGTGAGTAATCATTATTGTGGTAATCTTTTTTTCTTTTACAATTTTATCAGTAAGACTTAAGATGTTTGCTGCTGTTTTTGGATCAAGTGCAGCAGTATGTTCATCAAGAAGTAGTAATTTTGGCTTTTCGTTTGTGGCCATGAGTAAGGTTAATGCTTGTCTTTGACCACCTGATAGTAATGCAACATTAGTTTCTAATCGATTTTCTAAATCTAGGTTCAATGTGCTAAGTGCTTCTCTAAATTTTTGCTTGTTTTTTTTGCTTGTGCCATTAGAAAATACACCAAATTTACCTTTAGCAGAAGACAAAGCAAGGTTTTCTTCAATACTCATATTAGGTGCAGTTCCTCGAAGTGGATTTTGGAAAACTACACCAACATCTTTTGCGATTTTATGAGATGGTTTCTTAGTAATATCCTCATCATCTAAGATAATTGTACCAGCTTGTTTTTCAACAAGACCTAAGATAGCATTAAGAAGAGTTGTTTTACCTGAACCATTAGAACCAATAACAGTAAGAAAATCACCATCCTCAAGTTTTAGATTTAGTCCATCAAGGGCTATTTTTTCATTTACAGTATTTTGTTCAAAAATAACTTTTAAATCTTTAATTTCAAGCATCTTTCTTACTTCCTTTCTTTATTTTTTTATAAAGCATAGGTAGGCATACAGATAAAACAATAATGATTGCTGTAATAATCTTGATATCAATTGGATTAACATTATCAATTAATAGAGCAAGCATAAAGATGAATTCATAAATGATAGCTCCTACAACTGAGATAATATAAGCTTTTGCAAGTTTTCTTTTTCTAAATAAAGCTTCACCAATGATGATTGCTGCAACACCAATTACCATCATACCATTACCATAAGAATTATCATAATTTGATTGAAGCTGTACATATAAACTTCCACCTAAAGAAACTAAAGCATTACTCATTGCGAAAGCTATAATTTTCATTGAATCAGTATTGATAGAAGAAGCATTTACCATTTCTTCATTATCGCCTGTTGCTCTAATTGCAAGACCGATATTAGTTCTAAAGAAACGATCTAACAATATGATAATAATTATCGCAATGATTAAAAGAATTAATAATGTTAATGCTTCTTTTAAGTTAGAACCTAAGAAATCAACCTTTTTTAAATTACTTAAAAATGAAAAGATAGTTTTGTTTTGGTAAAGAGTAATTGAAGGACGACGCTTTGTAATCCAAAAATTAATTGAATACAAACCTGTCATTGTTAATATACCAGCAAGTACTGCTTGAATTTTAAGCTTAGTATGAAGAATACCTGTTACTATACCAGCAAGAGCACCAAATATCATTCCTAAGATAAGCCCTAAAATTGGCAAGTTGTACAAACAAAATATCGCACTTGTAGCTGCACCTAGGGTAAATGAACCATCGATTGTTAAATCGGGAACACCTAAGGTACGAAATGATATATGAATACCCATTGCCATTATACCAAAACATAGGCCTATTTGAATACAAGTAAAAATTAAACCAACGCTCATAATGAGCCCTCCTTACGAAATTATTCGTTTAAATATACTAAATCTCCATCATATTCACTAACTGTCATCTTAAGTGCATTTAGTGTTTGTTTGTTCACAAATAGTTTTAAGCCAGAATCAAATACTTTATAAGGAATTTCTTCAGCTTTTTCACCATTTAACACACGTGCAGCCATTTTTCCAGTTTCAATTCCTAGATTGTAATAATTAATACCAATTGTTGCAAGGCCACCATCATTTACTTCACTATCAACTCCACAGAATACCGGAATGTTATTTTCAATACCAACATTTGCAAGAACTGACATTGCTGATGCAACAGTATTATCATCAGTAATAAAGATAGCATCTACTTGACTAGCAAGTGCTTTTGAAGTTAATTCTAATTCTGATGATGCAGAAATAGTTTTAGCAACTAATTCAATGCTTGTATTATTTAAATATGTTTGAATTTTAGCAAGATTTGTTACTGAATTAGCCTCAGCTGGATTATAAATAAAACCTAATTTATTTAAATCTCTAGTATTATCTTTCATCATCTTTTGAATATAATCAAGAATTAATTCTACTTGAATAGCATCGCTTGTACCTGTAACTTGTTTTCCTGCTTTTAAAATATCAGTAGGATCACTAACAGCTGCAAATATTACAGGAATATCTTCACTATATTTGATAGCCTCAGCTGCAGTAGGAGTAGCAATAGCAATGATTATATCAACATTTTTTGCTTTTAAAGAACTCATAATAGACGCAATTGTTGCTGCTTGTCCATTACCATTTTCAAAAATAATCTTGCAGTTCTTTCCATCTTCAAAGCCTTCAGCCTTTAGAGCTTCTACAGTTGCATCTCTAATTGTGTCAAGTGATGCATGTGATACGTATTGCACAATCGCAATTTGTACTTTGTCACCTTTTTTACAGCCAAATAAACATAAACTTAAAACAAATACTAAAACTAATGATAATAATTTAATAACTTTTTTCATATTTTTACTTCCTTTCTATTTTTATTATTATTGTTATTGATTAAAAAATAAGAAAAAGTTCATGTCGGTTTAAAATACAACATATAGACCTCCTTGTAATAAAAAAACGCTAGTCCTCTTATATTAAAAGGACAAGCGTTAAATATCATTTCTATATACCACCGCCTGCGGTACCACCTTTATTGTTCAAAAATTGAACCACTTATAAATGCCATCACATTTATTCCTCGATAACGGGAGTTCCGTCAAGTCCTACTCATTACTTTTCAGCTTGCCCTCAAAGGTCCATTTACTAATTTGCGTTTTATCTGAATTCCACCATCTCAGACTCTCTTGGAATGCACCATTAGTTTTATTTCCTTATCATAGGTTTTGTTGAATAAATTATACCATACTAATATTTGAAAGTGCAATAGAAAAAGAAAAAATATTTAGTTTTTTTCAATATTATGTTATAATAATGTAGGTGAAAACTATGAGTAAACAATCAAAGCAAAAATATTTTGAAGATAGAAAAAACAAACATGATGAATATATGCAAAAGAAACGCTATTTAATGCAAATGGCTACTATTAAAGAATACAATGTTAATAAAGAAATCGAATTGTTTGAATTTTTATTGACAACATTATCAAAAGAATCAAGAAATAATGTAAAAGCTATTCTTTCAAAAAAATGTGTTGCAGTAAATGGGCTTGTATGTTCACAATACAATTATAAATTATATCGTGGTGATGTTGTTATGGTATCTCCTAAACCAATAATCGGTTTAGAAAAAATGAAAAAACAAAAAGAAACTGTTAAGAAACATTTAGATATTATATATGAAGATGATGACTTCATCGCAATTAATAAACCTTCTGGTTTACTATCAGTTGAAAGTGATAAAGAAAAAGTAGATACAGCATATAAACAAGTATTAGAATATCTACAATCTAAAAATAAAACTGCAAGATGTTTCCGAGTGCATCGTATTGATAAAAATACATCAGGTGTCTTACTTTTCACAAAAGATTATAAATTAAATGAAGTTTTGAAAAAAGATTGGAATAAACTCGTTAGCTTAAGAGAATATGTTGCAGTTGTTGATGGAACATTAGATGAAAAGAGTGGAAGCATTAAATCTTATTTAATGAAGGCAGAAACAAATCTAATGTATACATCTAAATCAAAAAAAGGAGAACTTGCAATTACTCATTATAAGGTAATGAAAGAAAATGATAAATATAGTTTATTGCTTGTAAATATTGATTCTGGAAAGAAGAATCAAATAAGAGTAGCAATGAATGATATGGGTCATCCAATAATTGGTGATGATAAATATGGATCTCCTACTAATCCAATAAATAGACTAGGTTTACATGCAAGTAAATTAGTATTAAAAAATCCAATGAATGATAAAATATACGAATTTAAAGCAAGTATTCCAAAAGATTTCGATAAATTATTCTAAGTGTTGTAAAGGCTTTCTTTTTTCAACAATATGTGATATAATATTTACGTAATTCATAGGAGGAAAATATGAATAAAATTATGAAATTCTTATTTGTTTTCTTATTCTTATTCTTAAGCGTATTTGCGCTAGCTTGTGGTAAGGAAGAAGAAAACGGAGGAAAAGAAGAACAAGGAGAAGATAATAAGAAAACTCCAAGTCTTGCTATTTCAAAACAGAATTATGAATTGTTAGCTGGATCTAATGAAAAGATTAGTGCTATAATTAATGATTCTGAAGTGGCTCTTGATATCATTTATGAATCAAGTGATGAAAATGTCGCAAAAGTAGAAAATGGTAAAATTAATGCTTTAAATGCAGGTAATGCTACTATTACTGCTTATTTAAAAGATTATTCTGATAATAAAATAACATTGACTGTAGAAGTAAAAGAACTTCCAACAATCACTATTTCAGCTGAAGGTGATGCAAAAGAAGTTTATACTAATGAAACTCTTCAATTGACAGCTACTATTTCTGATAATAGTACTACAACTTTTACATGGGAATCATTAGATAATACTTTAGCTAGTGTTGATCAAAATGGTTTAGTTACTGCTAAAGTTGCAGGTACAGTTGTTATTACTGCAAAAGCTGATAACATTAAAGCTGAATTTGTGCTTAAAATTACTAAGGCTCCTAATCAATATGTATTGAACTTCAATGGTGGAGCTTGTAAAGAATTATATGAAGCAAGTGGTGCTAATGCTATTATTAATGTAACTTCATATAATGGTAATTTCTGGGGTGGTGCTTATGCTAGTGATATTTTCATGAGTACTCAATCTTCAGATCCTACTGCTACATTCTCAGATCGTATTTATATCGGTAAGAACAGTGAAACTAAGTATTATGAAGTTATTAATATCTTAAAATCTGGTAGTTCTAAATGGCCATCAGGTGCTGAATATGTATTAACAATTTCTAATTCTTATAAATCTTTTGCTGCCGTTCATCCACAAGTTGAACTTGTAGAAATTGGTGATGTCGTATTCTTTGATAATATCAAACAAGCAAGTCAAAGCAAACCTGTTGCTGTTAAATTCTACAAGCAAAATGTAAGTGTCGATAAGATTGTTTATAAACAAGGTGATGCTGTAGTATTCCCTACTCCAACTAAATTAGGTAATGAATTCTTAGGTTGGGTTGATAAAGATGGTAATGCTGTTACATCTGGACCAAGTACAATTATTGGTACTACAAATGTTTATGCATCATGGCATGAATTAAATCCAGTTACAGCACTTAATATTAATGATTTTGATACTACAATTACAACTGGTGATGTTCTTCAAATTACTGCTAGTGTTAGCCCATCAGATGCTTATTTCAAACAAGTATTATATGCAACATCTAATAAAGATATTGTTGATATCACAAATACTGGTAAGATAACAGCTGTTAATGCTGGTACAGCAACTATCACAGTTCAGGATTATGTTGGTAAGTTTGTGAAGAAATTTGAAATTACTGTAAATTCAATTTCGTCAATTGATATTACATTCAAATCAGGCTTTGATGGTGTTTTAGCTATTAATGAAACATACCAATTACAACCTACACTTATTGGTGCTTTAAGTGGCAATATCACTTATACAAGCAGTGATTCAAGTGTTTTAACAGTAGATGCTAGTGGTACAGTAAAAGCCCTTAAAGAAGGAAATGCTGTAGTTACTATTGCAGTTGGTTCTACTAAACTTGATGTAGGCTTCACAGTTAATAACTTAAATACAGCTAATAAGGTTGATGAAGTAATTAAATTAATTGCGGAAAACAACTTTGCTGTTGTTGATATTGGTAATGCTTGCTTATATAATGATGGTAGAGAAAGATATTATAAAGCAACTTATGGTTCAGTTAATAGATTCTTAGCTACACCACTTGTAATTAATGAAAAATATTATGCTACATCTGAAGGAAATCCTAACAACCATAAATCAAGACGTTCTGTAGATACAGTTGAATTTGTATGTGTTCATGATACTGCAACATTAACTGGTACTTCAGAAAGTATTGCATCTGGTATGAGTAGTGGTGAAACATCAATTCACTATACAGTAGGTAATGATTTAGTATGGGGCGTTGTTCCTGAAAAATATATTGCTTATCATGCAGGTGATGGTACAGGCTCTACATTTACTTGGTACGATACAGGCGTTGCTGCAACAGAAGGCGTTAAACCTAAGTTTACAATTGTTCCAAAAGGAAGCGGCTATGTTTATGCATGTAATGGCACTGCAACTTCAATCGTTGTTCCTGATACAGGCTCAACTCCAACTACAGATGCATTACTTACATATTTAGGACCTACTTGGAAGATTGAAAATGGTAAGTATTATATGGGGCTTACTTGGTGGAGTTCATCTTATGGTAAGATTTCATCTCATGGTGGAAACAATAACTCAATCGGTATTGAAATGAACGTTAATACATCAGATGATAGCTATGATACATGGCAAAGAACTGCTAAATTAGTAGCTGACATTTGTGTAAGAAATAACATTGATACTACAAGAGTACAAATGCATAATACATTCAGTGGTAAGAACTGTGCACAAGTATTCTTGTCTGGTGAAATTTGGCCAAGATTTATGGAAATGGTTAATTTAGAATATACTCTTCAAACAGAATATAAAGATGTTACTATTTCTTTCAAATCTAATAATCCAACAATCATCGGTAATGATGGACGTGTAGTTAAGGCCCCAGAAATCACTACAACTGTAAGTTATGATGTAACTGTTTCATTAGGTTCAACATCTAAGACTATCACATTATATTCTGTTATTCCTGGTACAACTACTTGGGAACAATGGAGTGGTACATATGCTTCATCAGTAATTTGGAATAAGGGACATTTTTCATTAAATGAATAGTAATTAGAATTGCTATATATAATAAGAAAGAGAACTCCATTTTTGGAGTTCTTTTCTTATCAGCCTATAAATTGGACTTTTTTAAAAGAATGTGTTATAATATATAAGGTTTGAAAAGAGGATATAAAAATGTTAATAAATTTAGTTACAAACTGGCTATGGCCAGGTGAAAGACCAGTATCATATGGTTGGTACCATTTGATGTGGGTCGCAATTATGATTATAGTCACAATTATATTGTGTAAATTCGTTGCTAGCAAGCACGATCGAAAGAAAGATAATGTTGTAGTATTTACTATTGGAACTATTTTGATGATAGCAGAAATCTACAAACAAATCTTCTATACTTTAGATGCAGGATATTATCAATGGCATGCATTCCCATACCAATTCTGTTCTGTACCGATGTTTGTAGCATTTTTTGCGCCATTATTAAAAGAAGGAAAAGTAAAAGAAGCGTTATATAAATTCTTAGCATTCTTTGGTTTAATTGCTGGACTAGCAGTTATGACTTATCCGGGCGATTGCTTCGGCACATCATATGTTACAATTCTAATTCATACAATGCTTTGGCATTCATCAATGGTAGTAATGGGTATTTACTTACAAAGATCTAGAAATTATACTGATAATTATTTCAAAGATTTATTCCCAGGATTTATTGTATTCTTGGTAATTGTTGCATTCGCATTAATTGGAAATATTGTTTCATATAAATTATATTTCAGTACAGAATTAAATGTATATGGACAATCATTAAATATGTTCTATATTTCACCATATTATAATTGTTCATTACCAATACTTTCAATTATTTATCTTAAGGTGCCATATCTTGTATTCTTATTCTGCTATTTCTTAGCATTCTTCTTAGGAATTAGTGCTATTTGGGGCAGTGTAAGATTAATTAGATTGATAGGTGCAAGCTTAGCACAAACATCAAAAAAACGTGCAAAACAAAATGCATAAAATATTAGCTGATATTTATATCAGCTTTTATTTATATTCTCCTTTTTTAAAATGGGAAAATATGTTATAATATACAATATGGAAGTAGAAAAATACAATCAAAGAATATTAAGATTATTATCACTATATTTAAACGATTATAGTGATATGATAAAAGAAGATGAAGTAAAGAAAATTACAAGCCTTGGCTTATCCGAAACTGAAGCAGTCGCAATTTTTTTAGCAACTTACCTAGGCCTTGATATCAATGATAATATGGAAGACAAAATCTTATATAATGAATATATCAAAAATATGCTTATATTAGAAGATGAAACTAAATATGTTAATAATCCATACTATCAAAATATCAAGCTAAATTATAAGAAATATCATAACTGGCAAATCAAAATAGACCATTATAAAGCATATCAATTATTTGTATGCGATGATATGAAAAAAATAGATGGTAAAATAATTCCAAGAATTGGCTATTTCAACAAAATCTTCAAATATGATAGTATCTATCAAAATGATCGTTTATGGATGAGCATCACACCCAATGAAATCAATACGATGAAGAAAGATATTGATGACGCATTTGGCAATGTTTGCACCCTAGGCCTTGGCATGGGCTATTTCGCATATATGTGTGCTATCAAAGATAATGTAAAAAAGGTAAGAATAATTGAACTTGATAAGGATGTTATTTCTTTATTCAAAAAAGAAATATTAACTAAATTTGAAAAGAATATTCAAGATAAGATTGAAATAATCAATATGGATGCTTATGAATATTTAAATCAAGATTTAAGTGATATTGATTATTTATTTGTTGATATATATCATGATGTCAGTGATGCAATGGAAGCATATAAGAGAATAAAAACAATCGAAGAAAAGCACAAAAACATCGTTTGGCGCTATTGGATAGAAAAAACAATAAAATTATATTTATAGAAGGGAAATTTTATGGATAAAAACGCAAGTGATTTAATATCATTAATTAGGCTATTATTGATAAATGAAGATGTAAAATTGGATAATCCTAATTTTGATGCATTATATAAAATAGCAAAATTTCATTCTTTAACTAATATTCTTTATTATGCATTGATGAAATATATTGATAAGAATACTTCTTTAAATATTGATTCTAAAATAATTGAAGCATTAAATAAAGCAAACAAGTTAGAATTAAGCAAATCAGCTACTCAAGAATGTGAAATGGAAATATTAAAAGAAGAATTAGAAAAAAGAAGTATTAGATATGCCATTTTAAAAGGATCTGTAATCAAATATATGTATCCATCATATGATATGCGATCTATGGCTGATATTGATATTTATATTGATAAAGAAAAATCAAAGGAAATCAAAAAAATGATGATAGACTTAGGATATGATGTAGAATCATATTTAATAGGAAATCATGATGCTTATATGAAAGTTCCTTTTATGAATGTAGAAATGCATCGTGATTTAATGAATGAATGTTACAGCTATCATGTATATTATAAAGATTTCTTTAAAAGATTACATTTAAAGGAAAATAGTAATTTTGAATATGTATTTTCGCAAGAAGATTATTATATTTATATGATTGCTCATGCTGCCAAACATTTTTCTAATGGAGGAATGGGCATTAGAAATGTAATTGATGAATATATTTATCTAAATGCATATGAGAATAGTTTAGATTACAATTATATTGATACTGAATTAGAAAAACTAGGATTAAATAAATTTGAATCTAATCTTAAAAAACTAGCTAAATGCTGGCTTAGTGAAGAAAAAATAAATGAAGAAGATTTAGAAACAATCAATTTAATGGGAGACTTTATTATTGAAAGTGGTACATATGGTACTGTTAGTCATAGTGTCTTAAATAAATTGATGGGTGAAGCAACTTATAAAAGCATTAAAGCTAATAAATTTAAATATTTGTTGAATCGTGCTTTTCCACCTTATTCAGTAATGGTGGGAAGAAATCCAAGTTTGAAGAAATGGAAAATATTACTTCCTTGGTTTTATTTCACGAGATTATTGAAGTTTATTTTTAAGAAAAACAAGAACATTGATGCAGAACTGGCTACTACAAAAAATGCAAGTGATGCTGATATTGAAAAAAATAAGAAAGTACATGAGGATGTAGGTGCATAATATGGAAAAAACATATAAAATCAAAGAAGGCTTTATGCTTCGTCAAATTGGTGATAATTATATTGTAGTTGCTGTTGGAAAAGCAAGTAAGTTTAATGGTATGATTAGTTTAAATGAAAGCGGTGCTAGTCTTTGGAAATTAGTATTACAATATCATAGCTTAGATGAACTTGTTGAAAAGATGATGGAAATCTACAATATTGATGCTGAAACAGCAAGAGATGACATTAATAATTTTTTGAAGGTACTAGAAGATAATGGAATCCTTGAAGAATGATGATTATAAAGATCCATATCTTGATGCTTTAGATAAATTTGGCATCTATGTTGGCACTACTGAGGGTACAAGCATGCGTCCTATGATTAGGAGTGGCATTGACTCGATTGTGTTAAAGAAAAAAGATAGGGAATTAAGAAAATATGATTGTGTTTTATATAAAAGAAGAAGCACAAATAAATATGTTTTGCATAGAATTATAAAAATAAAAAAAGATGGAAGTTTAATTATCTGTGGTGATAATTTATTTCAAAAAGAATATGATATTACTCAAGATGATATATTAGCTATATTAGATGGTTTTTATCGAAAAGAGAAATATATACCAATTACTGCTTTTTGGTATAGAGTATATTATCATCTAAGAGTATTCTTTAGACCTTTAAGAAGAATTAAATATTATTTATTAAAACCATTGAGATTAATAAAACACATATTATTTAAGTAGGTAGAATATGAAAAAAATAGCACTCGTATCACTAGGCTGTGAGAAAAATTTAGTAGATAGTGAAATGATATTAGGCATGCTAAAGAAGTCTGAAGTAGAAATAGTAGATGAGATGGCAGAAGCTGATATCATTATTATCAATACTTGTGGTTTTATCACAAGTGCTAAAGAAGAAGCAATCAACACAATCTTTGACGCTTTAGATTTTAAAAAAGATGGAAAAAAGATTATTGTTTGCGGATGCTTGGTTGAAAGATACTTAGAAGAATTAAAGAAAGAAATAAAGGAAGTTGATGAATGGATTCCTATTAAGGATTATTATCGCTTTGGTGATATTATTAAAAAATACCTAAGAGATGATTCTTTAGCTAAAGAATATTTAAAGATGGATTCTAGATTAATATCAACTCCTCCTCATATGGCATATGTAAGAATTGCGGATGGCTGCTTGCATCGCTGTGCATATTGCGCAATCCCTTTAATTAGAGGAAAATTAAAGAGCAGAAGCGAAGAAGAAATTGTAGAAGAAGTTAAAAAATATGCAAAAGAAGGAAGAAGTGAGATTTGTTTGATAAGCCAAGACACTAGTGCTTATGGTTATGATCTAAAAACAAATCTAACATCGCTTTTGAAAAAGTTGATTACAATCGATGGAGTTAAGTGGTTTAGATTATTATATCTATATCCAAGTGAAATCAAGGATGATTTAATTCAATTGATTAAAGAAAATGATAAAATCATTCCTTATTTTGATATTCCTTTACAACATGCATCTGATAAGATATTAAAATATATGAAAAGAGTTGGCGATTTAGCTTCAATCAAAAACTTACTTACTAAAATTAAAGACGAAATTCCAAACGCAATATTACGTACTACTATGATGGTTGGTTTCCCTCATGAAAGTGAAAAAGATTTTAAGATCTTGTTAGATTTTATTGATGAATATAAATTCAATCACTTAGGTGCTTTCACTTATTCAAGGGAAGAAGATACTTTAAGTTATGAAATGAGTGGTCAAGTAAGTGAAAGAATAAAAAAAGAAAGATTAAATATCTTGATGGATAAACAAAGATGGATATCATTTTCTTTAAATAGAGAAATGATTGGTAAATCATATGATTGTGTAATTGAAAAATATGATAGTGAAGAAGATAAATTCTATGGAAGAACTTACGCATTTGCGCCTGATGATATTGATGGAATGGTAATAATTGATAACAAGCACATATATAATCAAGATATTATTTCTACTTTTAAGAAGGTTAGAATAATTGATGCTGATTTCTATGATTTAAAAGCAGAGTGGGAATAGGCGAAAGTTCTTATATAAGAACCAAGTTTGACATTAATTTCGAATAATTAAAAAACAACAAATATTTTTTATATGTTGACTTAAAAATCAAGCGATTTCATAAAAATTTCGCTTGATTTTTAAACTTAGTTATGATATAATTATTATCGGTAATGAGGAGAGGACTATGGCATCAGCGAAGACGGTTGAGAAGACTATGGATATTTTGCAACTAATATCAAAATATCCGGAAGGGCTAACATTAACAGAAATTTATAAGGAGTTAGATCTACCTAAAGTTACTGTTTATGATATTTTAAAGCGCCTTTATGCCCAAGAAGCATTATATTATCGTGATTATCACCTTAAGAAATATGCAATTGGTCCTAAGATGTTTTCAATCGGTCAAGCTTTTGCGAATAATACGAACTTCATTGACCCAGAAAAACATAGTCTAAACGAATATGCTAATAAATATAATATGACAATCTTTGCATCTACAAGAATGAAGGATCAAATAGTATACACTTATAAGTGTGTTGGTCCTGAAGTAAGATTGTCAACAAAGGGCATCGGTGTTCAAATGCCGATAACAGAGTGCCCTGATGGTAAATGCTATTTAGCCTTTGAGTTTAATAAGACTGATGATGAATTAAAGGAAGAGATTCTTAATCAATACTTTGATGGAAAAGAAAATTCAGAATACGAAGTATTGATGGATGTAATTCTATCATCAAGAAAGCTCGGTTATTTATTTGATCATGGTAAGACAGAAGCTTTTGTGTTTGCACTTGCTTTCCCTATTTTCAATTTTGAAAATAAGATGGTTGGTGTAATCAGTGCTTGCCGTATCATCAACAACAAAGATGAAAAATTAATTGATGATCAAATTAATGAACTTAAAGAGATTTCAAGTCGTATTTCACATTACTTAGGCTATGGCATATCTAAATAACTGGACATAGGATAGAATGTTGGGAAATCTATCTATTATATATATGTCACGATAATAAAGTAATAATCCTTCTCCTGGAATTCACATTGGTATAGGATTTATTATCGTTAATCCTATATCATTGTGTATGGCTCATAGATTTTCATATGAGCCCCTTTCTTTTTTTAGGAGGTATTATGTATAAAGCTTTACTATTCGATTTAGATGATACTATTTTATCTTTTTCAAAAGCAGAAGAATATGCGTTAAAAAAGTTGTTTAATGAATACAAAATAGAAGAAAAAGAAGAATATATAGAATTATATAAAAAAATCAATTTAAGTTATTGGCATCGACTTGAGAAAAAAGAAATAACAAGACAAGATATATTGGATAATAGGTTTAAAGAATTTTTTGAAAGAATAAATTATCAATATCAAGGAATGGATATTAAAGACGCGAATGATATATATTTCCATTACTTAACATCAAAAGTATTTTATATCGATGGAGCAGTTGAAGCTTTAAAAGAACTGAAAAAGAAATATAAAATATATCTAATTACTAACGGGCTAAAACAAGTTCAAGAAAAAAGAATGAGAATCGCAAATGAGATTAATAATTTATTTGATGGTATCTTTATATCTGAAGAACTAAATTGCGTAAAACCAAATAAAGTCTTTATTGATCGTATTATTGAAAAAACAAAATTAGAGAAAGAAGAGATGTTGATAATTGGGGATTCATTATCAAGTGATATTATGTTAGGAATCAATTCTAATGTTGATACATGTTGGTTTAATGAGAAAAATGAATCAAGTGATTTAAAGATAAAATATATAATTAAAAATTATGATGAACTATTAAAGATATTAATTTAGCTAATCTTAAATATATTTTAAGACTAGCTAAAATTTTTTAAAATAATTAGCACTCTACACTTGACAGTGCTAAAAATAGTGATATAATATATATGAGTAAAGAAATTTTAGGAGGATAATTATGGAAGGAATGGAAGATTATAGCCAAGATAAAAATATTCTTCAAAAATTTGGACGTGACGTAGTAGAAGAAGCTAGGAAAGGAAAGATTGACCCAGTCATTGGACGTGACGAAGAAATTCGAAGAATTATTGAAATCTTAGCTCGTAAAACAAAAAACAATGTAGTATTAATTGGAGAACCTGGTGTTGGTAAAACTGCCATCATTGAAGGTTTGGCGCAAAGAATTGTGAGGGATGATGTCCCAGATACTTTAAAAAATAAAACAATCTATGAACTTGATATGGGAGCTCTTGTTGCAGGTGCTAAATTTAGAGGTGAATTCGAGGAAAGATTAAAAGCCGTATTAAATAAGATAAAAGAAAGTGAAGGAAAGATTATCTTATTTATCGATGAAATTCACTTGATTGTTGGTGCAGGAAAGGCTGATGGTGCCTTAGATGCAGGTAATATGTTGAAGCCTATGCTTGCGCGTGGTGAAATTGATTGTATTGGTGCTACTACTTTAAATGAATATCGTATGTATATTGAAAAAGATAGAGCCCTAGAACGTAGGTTCCAACAAGTATTAGTTAAGGAACCAAGTGTTGAAGATACTATTTCAATTCTTCGTGGATTAAAAGAAAGATTTGAGAGCCATCATGGTGTTAAAATCACCGATGCTGCTATCGTTGCTGCGGCAACTCTTTCTAATCGTTATCTAACAGAGCGTTTCTTACCTGATAAAGCAATCGACTTAATTGATGAAGCATGTGCTAGTATTAGAGTAGAAATTGCGTCTATGCCAACTGAACTTGATGAAGTAGTTAGAAAGATTACTCAACTTGAGATTGAAAAAGTTGCACTAGAAAAAGAAAGTGATATTAATTCTAAAGAAAGACTTAAGAAGTTAAATGAAGAATTAAGCACTTTCAAAACAAAAGAAGCAGAAATGCGAACTGAATGGGATAAGGAAAAACATTTAATTGAAAAAGCTAAGAAGACTAAGGAAACATTAGAAAAAGCTAAATTTGACTTAGATAAGGCTTATAATAATAGTGATTATAAGCAAGCATCTGAAATTAAATATAATAAGATTCCTGCCCTTGAAAAGGAACTTTCTGATATTGAATTAGAAACAAAGAATAATAATCTATTAAGTGAAGTAGTAACAGAAGAAATGATTGCGAAAATCATTTCAAAGTCTACAAATATTCCAATCACTCGTATAATGAAGGGTGAAAGAGAAAAAGTACTAAACTTAAAAGAAACACTTCAAAAGCGTGTTATCGGTCAAGATGAAGCACTTGAACTTGTAAGTGATGCTATCATTAGACAACGTGCTGGTATTAAGGATCAAAATCGACCAATTGGTTCATTCTTGTTCTTAGGTCCAACTGGTGTTGGTAAGACTGAAGTTGCTAAAAGCTTAGCTCTTGCTTTATTTGACAGTGAAAGTCATATCATAAGACTTGATATGAGTGAATACATGGAGAAATTCTCAGTATCAAGATTGATTGGTGCTCCTCCAGGATATGTTGGTTATGAAGAAGGTGGACAATTAACTGAAAAGGTTAGAAAGAATCCATATTCTATCGTCTTATTTGATGAAATAGAAAAGGCACATCCAGATGTGTTCAATATCTTACTTCAAATCCTAGATGATGGAAGACTTACTGACTCTCAAGGAGTAGTAGTTGATTTCAAAAACACTATCATCATTATGACATCTAATTTAGGTAGTGATATTCTACTTAAAGATCCAAATGATGAAGCAAGTGTTACTGAACTTTTGAAACATACATTTAGACCAGAATTCTTAAATCGTATTGATGAAATGGTAATGTTTAAACCACTTGATAAATTAGTACAAGTTAAGATTGTGGAAAAGATGTTACGAGAATTAAGCTTAAGAATAAAAGATGAATATATCTCTGTTGAATTTACTAGTGCAGTAAAAGACTATATTATCAAAGAAAGCTTTTCAATGGAATATGGTGCACGACCAGTTAAGAGATTTATTCAACGTGTTATAGAAACAATGATTGCGAAAGCAATCGTAAGTGGTCAAATAGACCAAAATAGAAAATATATAATTGATTGTGTTAATGATCAATTAGTAATAAAATAGGAGTAATATATGAGTGAAGTAAGAGAATTTAAAACCGAATCAAAAAGATTATTAAACTTAATGATTAATTCAATTTACACAAATAAAGAAATATTCTTGCGTGAATTAATCTCTAATGCAAGTGATGCTATTGATAAATATCATTACATGTCTTTAACTGAAGATAAACTTCCAAAAAAGAATGATTATGAAATTAATTTAAGCTATGATACTAAGAAAAGAACTTTCACAATTAAAGATAATGGTATCGGTATGACATATGATGAACTTGTAAATTCTTTAGGTACTATTGCGAAAAGTGGTTCTTTAGAATTCATGGAAAAATTGAAAGATGAAAAGAATAAAGACAAGATTGATGTTGATATTATCGGTCAATTTGGTGTTGGTTTCTATTCTGCTTTTATGGTTGCTAATAAGGTTGAAGTAAAAACAAGAAGTTTATATGACACAAAAGCTTATAAATTTGTGTCTGAAGGTGAAGAAACTTATACTATCGATGAAATTGAAAAAGAAGATAGTGGTACAGAAATCACTTTGTACTTAAGAAAAAGCAGTGATGAGTATGATTATGATAAATTCTTAGATGAATGGACAATCAAATCTCTTGTAAAACAATATTCAGATTATATTCGTTATCCAATTAAGATGGAAGTCACAAAATCAGTTAAAAAAGAAGGAACTGAAAACGAGTACGAAGATAAAAAAGAAATAGAAATCTTAAATGCGATGACTCCTATTTGGAAGAAAAATAAGAATGATGTAACTGATGAAGAATATAATAATTTCTATATGCAGAAATATTATGATTATAAGGAACCACTTTTCCATATTTTATTGAATGTGGAAGGTAAAGTTAATTACACTGCACTTTTATATGTGCCAAGTGTAGCACCATATAATCTATATTCTGAAAAATATGAAAAGGGATTACAATTATATTCAAAAGGTGTCTTCATTATGGATAAGTGTAAAGAGCTTGTTCCTGATTACTTTAGATTTGTGAAGGGTCTTGTTGATTCTAGTGATTTAAGCTTAAATATCAGCCGTGAACTTCTTCAAAAATCTAAGGAATTAAAAGAAATTGCGGAAAATGTAGAAAAGAAATTGGTATCTAAATTAGAAAACCTAATGAAGAATGATTTTGATACATATCTAAAATTCTTTGAAGTATTTGGTATCAACTTAAAATTTGGTGTATATGATGAATTTGGTGCTAAGAAAGATTTGTTGAAGGATTTAATTATTTATCATACTACAAACCAAGAAAAGATGATTTCTTTGAAAGAATATGTAGAAGCAATGCCAAAGGATCAAAAAGTAATATATTATGCAAGTGCTAAAAATAAGGAACAAGTACTTGCAATGCCACAAATGGATTTAATTAAGAAACATAATTATGATGTTTTAATATTACCAGATGATGTAGATGAATTCTTAATCCAAATCTTAAGAGAATATGATGGACATAAGTTCCAATCAGTAAATCAAGGCGATTTAGATTTATTAGATAAAGATGAAGAAGAAAAAGTAAAAGAATTAAATACACAAAAGAAGCCGCTACTTGATGCTATGAAAGAAGCATTAAAAGATGAAGTTAGTGATGTTGTAATATCAAAGCGTTTAACTGATTCTGCTGTATGTTTAGTAAGTACTGATGGTGTAAGCTTTGAAATGGAAAAAGTATTGAATCAAATGCCAAACGCAAATGGTGATGTTAAGGCTGGAAGAATCTTAGAACTTAATCCAAATCATGAACTTTTCAAAGCAATTGAAGATGTTTACTTAAAAGAACCACAAGAGATTGCAAATTTAGCAGATTTGTTGTATAATCAAGCATTATTAGTAGAAGGATTCCCAATTAAGAATCCAGTAGAATTCTCTAAGAAAATGTGTGATTTAATTATCAAAGCAAGTAAGTAATATGGAAAATAAGACATGTAAATTAAAAGATAAATGTGGAGCTTGTCAACTTCTACATTTAACATATCCCAAAACAATTGAATATAAAAAGAAATATGTTATTGATTCTTTTAAAAATGAAGGAATAAATGTGATTATTGATAAGGTGATAGATGCTAAGTCACCTTATCAATATCGTAATAAGATGATTATTGCTTTTCAAAATCATAAAGGAAAAGTAATAAGTGGTTTTTATGAAGAAAACAGTCACAAAATTATTGATTTAGATAATTGTATAATGCATAGTGATATTCAAAATAAAATCGCAAACTTCATTAAAAAGCTTATCATTGATTTTCATGTCTCTATTTATGATGAAGATAGAAGGACAGGACTTCTTAGATATGTTTTAATAAGAGAAGCAGTACACACAAAAGAAGTATTGATTACATTTGTGTTAAGTGATGATATCTTTCCATCTTCTAAAGAAATAATAAGAAGAATCACAAATGAATTTAAGGAAGTTAAAGCTGTTATTCAAAATGTGAATAATCGTAAAACTAGTATAGTTTTAGGCGATAAGGAAAAAGTATTATATGGAAGACCATATATTGAAGATGAATTGATGGGATTAAAGTTTAAAATCACATCAAAGTCTTTTTATCAAGTAAATCCTATCCAAGTAGAGTATTTGTATAAGGAAGCAATTAATTCAATTAAGTGCAAAGGTGATGAAACTGTAATTGATGCTTATAGTGGAATAGGTACAATTGGTTTGATCTTGAGTAAAAATGTAGGGAAAGTAATATCAGTTGAACAAAATCGTCAAGCATATCTTGCTGCAATTCAAAATGCGAAAGATAATAATATCAGAAATGTATATTTTGAAAACGATGATGCTACTAAATTTATTAAAGAACTAGAAAATGAAAGTATAGATTATGTTATTATGGACCCTCCAAGAACTGGGTCAACACCACAATTCTTAAATTCAGTTTTAAAATTATCTCCTCGTGGAGTAGTATATGTATCTTGTGATCCACAAACACTTGCAAGAGATGTAAAAGTATTATTGAAGTCATACAAGATTGAACATATCAGTATCGTAGACATGTTTTGTTTCACAAAACATATAGAAAGTGTAGTTGTTTTAAATAAAAAATAGGAGAAAAAGATGGTTATAATCATTACTGGAGCTAGTCATACAGGAAAAACAATGTTAGCTCAAAAATTATTAGAAGAATATAAATATCCTTATTATTCAATTGATCATTTAAAGATGGGATTGATAAGAAGTAAAAATACTTTATTAAGTGTAGAAGATGATGATGAATTGACTGAATACTTATGGCCAATAGTAAGAGAAACAATTAAAACTGCAATTGAAAATAAACAGAATTTAATAATAGAAGGTTGTTATATTCCTTATAATTGGTATAAAGATTTTGATAAGAACTATTTAGATAATATAAAATCAATATGCTTAGTAATGACTAGTGATTATATTAAATCTCATTATGATAAAATCATAAACCATGCTTCTGATATTGAAAATAGAATTGATGATTCAGATTGTAATATAGAAAATCTAATCAATGATAATCAAAAATATATGAATGATTTCAATAATCAATATAATGATGTAATAATCATCGATGATGATTATGAAAAAAGTATTAAAAATATAAAATGGAAATAATATGGAAACTGAAAGATTAATAATAGATGAAATAGGAGAAAGTGATAAAGAAGATTATTTTTATAATATTTCTCATGATAAAAAAGTATTAGAAACATTTATTTGTAAGTACGTAGAAGATATAAAAGATTTTGATTTTAGTCCTTATTTAACAAATAAAAATATTTATGCAATTAGATTGAAATCCACAAATAAATTAATTGGTATCATTTTATATTTTGATGAAACTCAAGAATCATGTGAAATTGGTTATGGAATTGGTTCTAATTATTGGAACAATGGTTATGTTACAGAAGCAGTCAAAGCTTTTATTAAATATTTGTTTGAAGAAAAAGGATTTAGTACTATTTATGCTTCATTCTTTGTGGGAAATGATGCATCAAAGCGAGTCATGGAAAAAAGTGGAATGATATATAATCGTTATAGTGCTAAGGAATTAGAATATTTGGGAAAAGAAAGAGATTTGATTTATTATGTAATTCATAAATAAGAATAATATTTTAATATTATTCTTTTTTATTTTAGTTTATATTAGCAACTATTTGTGGTATAATAATTACATATAAAGAGGTAAAATATGAGAAAGGCAATTAAAACATTATTATTTGTGATAGTGGTGTTAATGGGATTTTTTATGGCATCAATTTCTAAAGCAAGTGAAACTACATATGTTTATAATGGAACATATGGATACACAACAGAAAGTGAAGAAGAATTTGAAATTGTGAATGGTGTAAAACATATCATTAATCGTGGTACTGGTATTAGTGATAGTGGAAAAACATTAAAACCTGGAAGATTAAATCATATTTTTGTAGCTGATATTAAAAATAATGATTCATTAAAAGTAGTCACATGGGCAGTAAAGAGAGAAGATAATAGTGGATTTACTAGATGTGCTTTACTTGATATTGCGAAAGATTATGAAGAAAAACATCCAGGTTGGGTAATACTTGCTGGTGTTAATGCCGACCAATTCTATACAGGCTTTGGCACTGGTTTAGGTTCTAATGGTACAGATTATTATGCTCCACAACCATATTATCCATATATTAGTGATGGAGATAATTTATTTGCGATTTCTCCATATGCTAATTGTAATAATATTGCAGGCTTTAAGAATAATGGTGATGATGTGCAAATAGTCTATGGCACAAGTGATAGATCAATTAAAGGCTTATATGTTTACGTATATGATGATAATAAGAATGTATTAGGTACATTCCCTGCTAAGAATTTAAATGTTCTTGATCAATTAGGTGAAAATGAAACTACAGTTATTGCACCTTATGCATCTGAAACTAGATCATTAGTGACACTTTCAAAATCATCTACTAATTCTTTCTATGTAGTAGAAAATCCTGAATTATCATATGTAAGTAATTCAGAAGCATGGACTTGGAAGGCTGATAGTGGCTATAATGTTAATGCTTTCTTTGGAAAAGGTAATATTTCTAAAATAGAAAATAGTATTAGTTTAAACACAAATAGCTTCGCAATTGAAACAACAAACTTAGAACTAAAAGCATTGCTAAAAGTTGGTGCATATGTAAGATGCCAATATGAATTTGATGATGGCTTTGCTGGTATTGAAGAAGCTACTGGCTTCCATACATGCCATATCTTAAATGGAGAAGTGCAAGAAGTTGCCAATGGTTATAATACACCAAATTATCCAAGAAGTATGTTTGGTTGTGATGATAATGGTAAAGTGTATTTTATTGCTACAGAAAAGTCAACAGAACCTAAAGATGGTATGAGAGGCCAAGAAATGAATGCGTTAATGTTGCAATATGGCATTACTAATGCATTCCAATGTGATGGTGGTGGCTCTGTACAATCAATCTGTAGAAACGAAGATGGTGTACTTGATTATTCACAAAGTCCCTATGAAGGTGGATATCGACCAGTTTTGACTGGACATTTCATCGCAATGAAGGTTGAAAGTATTAGTCTTGACATTAGTGATGTTGATAACAATAATGCTAAAGTAAAAGTAGTGGATGAGAACAAAGAATATGGACAATTAGCTATTAAAGTTAGACATGATGAAAATGGTGAGGAAAAACTACAAATAATTGACATTAATACTGACACAATAGAACTTAATAATTTGATTAAGAATACTAAATATAGTGTTCAAGTATGTATCAAACAAGCTGATGGCACATATAAAGAATTATATATTAAACGTGCATTTACAACTTTAAAGGATTTTCCATTAATCAATTCAGTTTCTATAAAGCTACAAGAAGATAAATCATATAAGATTGAAATTGATTTATTAGATGTTGATGAAGTAGTACAAAAAGCATCCATCTATGTAAATGGTAAGAAGAAGAGTATTAATGTAAGAGATTCAAAGATTACTTTAGATTTTGAAAAAGGAACTGAAGGAATATTTAATATTTATTTTGAATTTGATTGTACCTTCAATGGTGAAACAAGAACAGTGAAGATTGAAGAATATAATTTAAATGCAACTTGCGATATTTATCTTGAACATATAAAATCAAGTATTGAATCTTTCTTTGATTTTGAATAAGTATGAATAAAGAAGAAAACAAAAAAGAAATAAAGAAGGAAAAGAAGAAAAGCAAAACTAGCTTATCTTCAAAAATCAATAAAACTGGTGAAGATATCGCAATGTTACAAGAGAGAAAACATAGCAAGAAACAAAATAATGAAAATTTATGCGATCGTCATTGGGATGGTGCATAATTGTTCAAGAATACATATATAATAAGAAAGAGAATTCAAATCTCTTTCTTATTGTATATAGTACAAAGTAATATAATACAAAGGATTAAAAAATGAAGGAAATTAAAAGATTTGATATGAGTATGCCACCTCGTAAAACAAAGTGGTATTTAAAACCAATAAAGAAATTATTATGCGCCCCTGCAATTAAAAAATATAAACCAAGAATAACTTATGTTAATACAGAAAATATAAAAGGACCATTTTTATTATTATGTAATCATAATGCATTTCTAGATTTTAAAGTGGCATCAACTCTACTTGGTAAAAATGATGCCAATTATGTAGTAGCAATTGATGGCTTTATTGGTAGAGAGAATCTCTTAAGAAATGTTGGCTGCATCTGTAAGAGAAAATTCACAAATGATATGATCTTGATCAAACAATTAAAGCGTTCTATCGCAATGGGAAATGTAGCAGTATTATATCCAGAAGCACGTTATTCATTATGTGGAACAAATGCAGTACTTCCAGAATCACTTGGAAAGCTTGCAAAATTTTTAGATGTTCCTGTAGTTACACTAATATGCCATGGACATCACGTGAATTCTCCATTTTGGGATACATCGCACGAAAGAGGCGTAGAATATACTGAGGCTACATATAAATTATTATATTCAAAAGAAGACTTAGAAAAAGCAAGCATTGAAGAAATCAATGATACTATAAATAAAGAATTTGTGTATGATGATTTCAAATGGCAACAAGATAATCATATTAGAATTGCTGATAAAAATAGAGCATTGGGTTTACACCGAGTTTTATATCAATGTCCACATTGTAATAAAGAATATGAAATGGATTCATTTGAATCAACTTTAAAATGTAAGTCTTGCGGTAAAGAATGGGAATTAACCGAATATGGTTATCTACAAGCAAAAGATGGAGAAACTGAATTCAATCATATTCCTGATTGGTATGAATGGGAAAGAAATAATGTAAGAAAAGAAGTAGAAGCAGGTACATATTCAAGTGGTGAATTAGATGTTATCGTTGATTCACTTCCAAATGCGAAAAAATTCATTAGGCTTGGTGAAGGTAAATTAATCCATGACATGAATGGCTTTAAGGTAGAAGGTCTTGATAAAGATGGCGATAAATTTGAAATGATAAAGCCTGTTGAATCTTTATATTCTTGTCACATCGAATATCAATATTTATTCAAACATGGCGATTGTATAGATCTAAATACCTTAGAAGATACATATTACATTTATCCAAAAGGAGAAAAATTCTCAGTAACTAAGATGGCTTTAGCTACAGAAGAATTATATCAATATAATAAAAGAAAGAAACTTGAAAAATAATTTCAAGTTTCTTTTTAATCTTTATTTAGGCTAATAAATAATGATGTAAGAGGAATAGATTCGTATTTTATTTCCTTATTTGAAAAATCAAATACATATTGGAAATAATCTGTTTTTAAAAATACAGTGTCAACTCTTGCATCTTTAAAGTTTTGAATAGTAGGCCATTTATCTAACCATCTATCAGTATTAGTAATAATCATATATTTTGTGTTTAATAATTTTGCAAGTTCAATTTTGTTGGTGCCAGAACCACCATGGTGACAGGATTTATAAACATCAATTGATGAGATGTTGTGAATTCGATAAATCTCTTTTAGATATTTTTCACTAAGTCTATATAAACTCTTTTCCTCTGTATCGGATTCTGTTAAATCTGCTCCTAAGAAGATTTTATGATTGTTGATGCATGCATATATTACAATGCTGTTATTATTTTCACTGAACATATGTTTCATATAATATGGAGAGGATTCGTCATAATAGATAGGATCAAGATTGCTACTTAGGTTGTATAATTCTAGTTCATTATCATAGAAATTAATTATGTATGGTTCAGCTTCATCTATTTCATCTAAATATATTATTTCTACATTATGTTCTTTTGCACAAGAAATAATATCATTGTAATGTTGAATTTCTTGAGCCAAGTATTCTTCATTGGTTGGACAACCACTGCCTGTGTCTCCTTCCTTAGCACTATAGTGCTTTAAATATAGTTTTTTCACATTAAAATCATTTATGATATTGACGATATTTCCATAGTGGTCAGAATGAAAATGAGTAAGTAAAATAAAGTCTAATTCTTTAATTTTGTACTTATTCATATAGTCCTTAATCATTGGATAGTAGAATGCACTTGCAGTATCAACAAAAGCAAAATGTTTTTCAGATTCTAGCATAATAGCATCAGACCATATTGTGTTTAAGAAATGTATTTTTAAATCATTTTTCATAATTATACCTCTTATAATATTATATCACATCTTAATCATTTTTATAGTAAAATTAATAAGAATATGTTATACTATATATAATAAGAAAGAAAAATGAATTATGGTAAAAACAATTATCTTTGATTTTAATGGAACATTATTAGATGATTTAGAAATCAACTTTGAAATATTCAATTTACTGGCTCATGATTTTAATGCAAGAGAAATCAGTTTAAATGAGTATTTAGAGGTATTTGATTTCCCAGTAATTGATTGTTACAGAAAATGGGGATTCGAAGTTGATGATGGTAAGTTTACACCTATTGCTGATAGGTTCCATCAATATTATAATGAACGTGTTTTTGAAAGATGCAAAATCTTTGATAATGCATATAAATTGTTGGAAGAATTAAAAGGAAAATATCGACTTGTTTGCTTGTCTGCCACAAAAAAGGAAACATTAGATGCTCAATTAAAACACTACAATTTATTTGATTATTTTGATGATGTTGTTGGAATGGATAATAAATATGCCCATGGAAAGGTTGAACTTGCAGTATCTTGGCTTGAGATGAGTAAGTTAAATAGAGATGAAATCATCTTTGTTGGTGATACTGTTCATGATAAAAAAGTAGCTGATGCAATGAAAGTTAAATGCATTCTTGTTTGTAAAGGCCATAATTCAAAGAACAAATTAAAAGAAGTGTGTGATATTGTCCTTGATGATATCACAGAAATAAAGAAATATTTAAATTAAAGGAGGAAATTATATGTATCCTAAATTGTTTGGTTTATTAAATACATATGGTTTATTAATAGGCATTGGTGTACTTGTATGTTTGTGGGTATTCCATACTTATGCAAAGAAGAAAAAAATAGAAGATAAATTCATTGATTTTGTTGAATGGTTAGCTATTATTGCGATTATATTTGGTTTCACTGCTGCGGCTATTTTCCAAAGCTTCTATAATTATTTAGCTGCACCTGAATTAGGTTTTGATAATAGTTTAGGTTCAATACTAGGATTAGTATTAGCAGTATTCTTTATTTTATCAATTGTTGCTTTTCAATTTATATCAAAGAAAATCAATATAACAAGTGAAAGAAAAGAATTCATTGATCGTATTTTAGTAGATTTAGTTGCTATTGGAACTATTGCGCCAACAATTTTAATATCAATAATTAGCTATGCAAAAGGCTCTGCAGATGGTCTTGATTTCAATGGTGGAGTAACATTTATTGGTGGATTAATTGGTGGAGTCGTATCATTCTTAGCTGTATATTTTTGGAAGAGAAAACAATTCAAATCTAAGCTTATTGATATTTTAAGTATTGCACCTTGTTCAATAACAGTGGCACATGGCTTTGGGCGCTTAGGTTGTTTCTTTGCTGGTTGCTGTTATGGTATAACAACAGGTACAAAATGGGATATGGCCTTTCCTATTTGGAACTCTAATTGGGAAATTACAGGTCATGTTTATCATCTTCCAACTCAATTATATGAAGCAATTTTCTTATTTATTATATTTGGAATTATGTCACTTTTAATACTTAAAAAAGACTTTAAATATAATATGCCAGTTTATTTAATCGCATATGGAATTTGGAGATTCTTCTTAGAATTCATTCGTGATGATGATCGTGGAAGCTTTATTGGTAATATTTCTCCATCACAATTCTGGTCAATAGTGATGCTTGCAATTGGCGTAGCTTTGATATTCCTAATTAATTATATTTATAAAAATAAGAAAGTTGAACCAGCTGTTGATGAAGAAAAAATAGAAAAAGAGAACTAAATTTTAATATTTAGTTCTTTTATTTTAGGAAATATTCATTTAATAATAGTCCTTAATTATAACTAAAAAAACACTATAAATCATTATGCTATTTTATTTTTTATTTTTTTGTGGTATAATATGCCTATAAATAAGACTGAAGGATGAGGTATAAAAATGACATTACCATTTACAATACAAGATTTTATTATGTATTTTAATATAGCTGTACTAGCAATTATGGCCCTCTTTGCGATAATTGGCTTTTTGCGTGGAACATTTAAATCAGTATATTACATGATTGCAACACTGATAATATTTGTTGGTGGTTGGCTAATTGCTGACAAAGTTTGTAATATCTTACTGGATATTGACTTATCGACCTTTAATTTGTCCTTTGATGTTGGTGAGACTACATATAATCTTACAACAGCAAGGGAGATGTTAACTGAAGTTATTAAGGACCAATTGTTTGGTGGAACGATTCCAGAAGATTCACTTGTAGTAGCTACTGTATTTGCGCTAATTATTATGATTGTAAGAATCATTTACTTTATCATAATAATTATATTATCATTTACTGTATTCAAAATATTATTTGATATTATTTGGTTGATTATTAAACCAAGAAGAAGAAATAAGGAAGGCAAGAAAGTAAAACCAGGAATGGTTTCTCGTCTAGGTGGTTTAGGTATTGGTGCTGTAAAAGGTTTGATGTACACATTACTTATGTGTTTCTTATTTGCTGGAACTGCATCTATTGCATCTAATCTAATGCAAATGCGAGAAGAATCATCAGATACAACAGATACATATACAGTTGTTATAATTGATGATACTGCAACACTTGTAAAATTATCAACAGAAGAAGAAAATGAATCTAATAGTATTTTTGATGAATATTCACAAGTATTTGAACTAATTGGTGCTTATCGAGAAACAATAGCTGGTCAAGTATTTGGTAGTATTAAAATAAGTGAAGCATCACTTGATGAATATGTATTTGATGGACTATTTTCTTTAAAGATAGAAAATGGTGAAGATAAATATGATATTAAGTTAAGAAAAGAATTACAACATGCAGCTAATGCTCTTATGAAAATAGGTGGTTTATCATCTGATTTCTCAATGGAAAAATTAGCAAATATGGATCGTGAATTATTAGAAGAAGTAATTGATGAATTAACAAGCCTTGAATTAATAAATGTTGCTGTTCCTGTAGGAATTGAAATCGTGCTTGCTAATGAAGCAATTCTTGCTGATATTGAAAATGAAAGCTTAAGAGCAGCAATTAAAACATCTCTTTCTAATATGAAGGGTCTAGACTACATGGCTGAAATCAAAGAAGTTGGTTTTGCATTTGTAGATGTTGTTCAATTATTAGAATTTGCAGATGGTAAATTAGAAATAGATTTTCTAACACTCGATGCTGATACTGTAGAATCAATATTTGATCGTATAAGTAAGTTAGGAATTGTTGATGCTGTTGCTCCACTACTTGTTGAATATTTGTGTTCAATGGAATCAATTCAACAATCATTTGAAGATTTAAATATTAATTTAGATGAATTATTGAATCCACAAAAATATGATCCAGATGCTGAACCTATTAAATGGAGTGATGAAATTTCAAACATTGGTAAGGTTTATAAAGCATTTAGAGGTCTTGGCTTAAAGACTGAAGATTTTGAAAATATGAACTTTGCATTTACTGATGAACAAATAGCAGCTGTTGATGGTGTTGTTGATGCTATCTTCAATTCAAGAGTTGTTTCTAAAGCTGTTCCTGTTCTAGTAGATGTTGGAAAATCAAAGCTTCCTGAAGAATATGCAACAATCATCACAATTGGTGACGATGTTGATTGGTCAAATGAATTAAAACCATTATTGAAATCAGCACTTGTATTATTCTCAAGTGGCTTGTTTGAAGCAGAAGGTGAAATGACTAATCGTCTTGGCGCCTTAGATGATGACAAGATTGATCAATTATCTGAATATTTCTCTCAATCAGGAATTATTAAAACAAATTTAAATGCGTTAATTGATAAATTATTAGGACCACAAGATAATGGCGATGGTACTACTACAGATGGTATCTTTGGTGGTTTAGCTTTAAGTGCTTTAGATAATCCTGATGAATGGACAAAACTTGAAATATCTTCAATCTTTAAAGCAGTTAAAGAAATTGTGTCAAGTGGAATTATTGGCAGTGATGATATACTTGCTTCATTTGGTGAATTAAGTGATGAAAGCATAAATAATATAGCTACTCATTTAAGTAATTCTAAATTTATTAGAAAGAACTTATCTGGAATTCTTACATACTTTATGGACAATATGAATTCTTCTGAAGAATCATTAACACTTGTAAGTTTAGACGAAGATGAGTGGACAAGTACAGAGCTTTCTTCAATCTTTAAAGCTCTTCAAACAATCGCAACTAGTGGTTTATTGAATGGAGAAGGAACTGATGGAATTAAAAATCTAAGTGATGAATCAATTGATAAATTAGGTACTAATATTTCTGCATCTAAGTTCTTAACAAGAAACTTAACTGAAATAATGGATATGCTTCTTGGTAATATTGAACTTGGTGATGGAATTGAAATCCATGGATTTGAAAATGCTGAAGATTGGACAAAGGTAGAAATAGTTTCATTACTTAAGGGTGCAAGATTAATTGTTAACTACACTGAAGATTTAACACAAATTGTTAACTTGAGTGAAGATGAATTAGATATTCTATTAGATTCTAAATTAATTTCTAATACTTTAATTTCTTTCATTAAAGCATATGCTCAAGAAGGAAAAACATTAGAAGTAATTAAGGGAGTAAATCTAGTAGCAGATGATGAATGGAAGGATACAAATACTGAAACTACATTTACATTAAGTGCTGGTACTATTAATATTACACCAGTTGCTGATGCTGATAAATATTACATCTATTTAGCTGATAAGAAAGTAGCATCAACTACAAGTGTCACAAAAGACTTAAGTGCTGTTGAAGGCTTAAGTGGACACGAAGATGAATTAAAAGTTTACGCTAAAGAAAATGGTGAAATCAGAAAATTATTCGTTTCTATTCAAACATTATTAGGCTCAGACTTTAATAGTGAAACATTATCTAATGACATAATTAAGAAGATAACTGCTTTAACTGAAGCTGATATTACTGTAATAATTGCAAGTAAATTAGTATCTGAAACTATTATTTGTAAGATTGAAGAATTTGCTGATCCAGATGGAGGATTCTTATCTATTCCTGAAGGTGCATTGACTGCATTAAATATTGATGGTAGCAAAGATAGAACAGCATGGAATGAAAATGGATTAGAACATGGTGAATTATTTAAAGTATTACGTGCAATTTCTGTAATCTTTAATGGCAAAGATATTGGCGCTGATTCGTTTGAATTCTCAACAGATTTAATCACTAATATTGATAATGCTGGTATTGAAAAGATTACTGCATCAGTCGTTGTCAACGAATCATTAATTAAGAAGATTGAAGATATGGCAAACGAAAGTGGTGCTGTTATCTATATTCCAAGTGAGCTTCAAGCAAGTCCTACAAAGATTGATAGAACTAAGTGGCAAGCAGCAAATGAATCTGCAAGTCTACTTAAGGGCTTAAAGAGTATTTTTGCAGGTGGAGAAGTAGATACAAGTAATATGAAATTAAGTAATATCATCGATCAAAAAGATGAAATCTTAAGATCACTTGTTATTACTGAAACTGTAAAACAACAAGCTACAAAAGCTGGTACAGGAATTATTATGCCAAGTGAACTTCCAGCAGATACATTAGATGGTTGGAAGAATACATATGATGTCGATGATAATCTAGAAACAAGTGGTGAAATCAGTAATATGCTTGCTGCAGTTGATAAGATTATTGATACAGGTGATACTAATATCACTGATATTAATGTAACTAATATCAATTTAGATAACATTATCACAAATCAAGATATTATCTTAAAATCACTTGTTATTACTGCTACTGTAAAAGACAAGGTTACAAGCTTTGATGGAATTGTTGTTCCTGAAAATGAAGGCTTATCAAGTGAAAACTTAAATGGTTGGAAGAACACATATAATGCTTCTGGAGAAATTGTAAGTCGTGGTGAAATTGCGAAAATGTTGAACGCAATTAAGATTGTGTTAAATGTTGATAGTAGCACTACATTAGATGAATCATTAGCAACAGATAATATTAATCTTGAAAATGTTATAACAAACAAGAATGAAATCTTAAAATCACTTGTTATTACTGCTACATTTAAAGATAAGATCTCTAATATGCCAGCAATTGAAGTTCCAAATGATGCTAGCTTATCTACTACTGATTTAGGTGGTTGGAAGAATACATATGATGCTTCTGGCAATGTATTGACAAATGGTGAAATTGCTCACTTACTTGACGCAATTAATATTATTTTAAATATTGACTCATCTACAAAACTTGATGATTTCAGTACAGATAGTATTAAGTTAGGTAAGGTTATTTATGAAAAAGATGTAATCTTAAAATCATTATTGATTTCTAATGTTGTTAAAGAAAAGATTATGGATAATTCAACTCTTGAATTACCATCATCACTTCCAACAGATAGCTTAGTAGGATGGAAATCAACATATGATAGTGAAGAAAATGTTAGTGCTTATGGTGAGCTTGCATATCTATTAACTGCTGTTAAATATGCACTTAATATTACAAGTCCTGATGATGATGCTAACTTCAACAATATTAATGTTGATACTATTAAATTAAATAATCTAATTGATAATAGACAGACTATTCTTCATTCATCTATTATTGCGTCAACTATTAAGAAGCAAATTCTTAATAATGCAAGTACAGATAATTCTAAGATTTTAAGGCTTCCTGAAAATTATGAAGTATCTGCAAGTCCAAACTTTGTAACTTGGAATGATGAATATAATGATACAACATACAATGCTCTTACAAAGGAATTTAATTATACTGTAACAAGCCTAGGAGAACTTGATAGAGTTCTTGCTGCTATTGGTGAATTACTTGCTGATACAGATACAACATTTAGTAATATCACATCATTCAATTATGCTAATTTGTTCGTTGCATCATCACAAGAAAAATTGATTGCTTCTAAATTGCTTTCTGAAACAATCATTCAAAAGATTGGTGAAAATGCAATATCAGTTCCTAACGACACTGATTTAAGACTTAATTTAACAAGTGATCGAACAAATTGGTGGAATGCAAATGGTGAACTTAAGTACTTCTTAAGTGCTATTGGTTTAATCTTAAGTGATAGTGAAAAAGAAACATTATCAGTTGATTTAGATATAAACTCAGCTTATGCTAAAATTACAAATGAGGCTACAAGAACTGAATTATTTAAGTCATACTTAATTGCTGAAACATTGACTATCAAATTCAGTGAACTTGATTTATTCAGTACTAAGATGCCAACAGTTGAAAATTCAGGTATTAACTTAAGTGCAACTAATACTGATGGCAGCAATAATAGATATGATTGGTACATTGTTAATGAACTTGTAGATTCACGTACAATTGAACATAAAGAATTATGGAACTTAGTAACATCAATTCATATCCTACTTGGAGACGATTTTGATACATCTGTTTCATTCTCTATTGATCAAGTATTGAATAAATCTGAATTCTATCCAAGTTTAGACGCAAATAAGATTAATACTAATAACACTGTTTATGATATGTTGTATTCTAAGATCTTAGAAGAAACATTTGTTGGTGTTGTTCAATCAATTGTTACTGGTGATGGCGTTCTTGCTGATTACTTAAATGTTCCATCTCCTGCTAATTGGTATCTATATTTAACTGGAGCAGGTGAATATGATACTCGAACAATTATTGAATCAATTTACCAAATGCAAGCTGCTGGCTTGTCATATAGCGCTGTTGCATCAATTGCAACTGCTGGTGTAAGTGCTGCTGCATCTGCTGCAGAAACACTAGCAAGCTTAGATACTGCAAAACTTGCTGATGCTTTTGTGATTTCAAGAACATATCGTGCATCTATTGAAAAATTCTTCAATGGAATGCTTGCAACTATTTATTCTTATGCATATACTGCTGGTTCAATAAGTGGACATCCACTAGATCCATGGAATAGTGTTAAATTAGTTCAATCAGATTTTGATGGATTAAGTAGAGTAGAAGCAAGTACATTATTGAAGAATAAACTAGATGTCATTATTGAAAATCTTGAAAGAGTTTATTAGTTTAATAACAAAGAAGAGATTCATGAATTCTCATGAATCTTTTCTTTTTAATATTTTACTTTACTTTTTATATTTTTTTTGGTATAATAATATAGTCAAATAAATGGTTCCATAGCCAAGTGGTAAGGCACGGGTCTGCAACACCCTCATCGTTGGTTCAAATCCGACTGGAACCTCCATATTGGTTAAACAATTGTGATACGATATTTATTCGTATCACTTTTTTTATACAATTTATAAATAATTAATTATTAATTAATTGAAAAATAGCAGCTTTTATAAACCTATTTTTTTGCAAATATCAGCAAAATAAAAACCTAACTTTTTGCAAATAATTATTGAAATATGGAATGATTTATGCTAAAATGTAGATGAGGTTAATAATATGCTTAGAAGAAAAATATATGAAGACTTAAAAAAATGGAAAGAAGAATCCAATGGATCATCGGCACTTTTAATAGAAGGAGCTAGACGAGTTGGAAAAACCATGATTGCTGAATACTTTGGAGAAAATGAGTTTCCTAAATATAGAACAATTGATTTTTCCAAGGAATCAATAGATGTTTTAAATTGTTTTAATGATTTAAGTGATATTGAAAAGTTCTTCGAAAAATTATTTTTGGCATTAAGAATCAGTGCATTACCAAAAGGAAGTTTGCTTATATTTGATGAGATACAATTTTGTCCTAAAGCAAGACAAGCGATAAAGTCTCTAGTTGCTGATGGAAGATACTTTTATTTAGAAACTGGTTCTTTGGTTTCAATAAAAGAGAATACATTAGATATATTAATTCCATCAGAAGAAGAAAATATTAAAATGTATCCTATGGATTATGAAGAATTTCTTTGGGCCTGTGGGCTTGACTATGAGGCTGAAACGATTTTGAATCATTTTAATGAACGTGTTCCTTTTGATAGTGATATTCATAGATCTTTAATGCAAAATTTTAGAACTTATCTTGCAGTTGGTGGAATGCCTAAAGTTGTCGATACATACATTACCACTCATGATTTCTATGCTGTTGATAGGGAAAAGAAAAAGATTTTAAAATTATACGAAGAAGATTTAAGAAAAATTGATAATAAGTTTGGAACTATTTGCTATATTGTGTGGAAACAAATGCCAACTATGCTATCTAAACACTCTACAAGATTTATTGTTTC
Organism: Bacillota bacterium; assembly: GCA_016280895.1. Classification (GTDB taxonomy): domain Bacteria; phylum Bacillota_I; class Bacilli_A; order ML615J-28; family CAG-698; genus RGIG3506. The sequence goes on along the minus strand of JAEEHM010000017.1, from coordinate 4,295 downwards.
TTCAACAAATGAGAGGGCTGATTCAATTCTCTTTTCTAATACAATGGAAAAATTAATTGAATCAAAAATGGTTCTTGCAGTGTATAAATGTAATGATCCATCATCTGGATATACACTTACTAAAGATAGTGGATTCTTTAAATTATATTTTAATGATGTCGGTCTTTTTACCACAATTATATATCCAAATACAGTTAATGATACTCAAGACATTTATCAAAGACTAATTTTTGATAAGTTGAAAGCAAATCTAGGAATGTTGTTTGAAAATGTTTCAGCCCAAATGTTAGTAGCTAATTCGTTTGAACCATATTATTATTCATGGGAACAATATACTAATAATGTTAAAAAGAAGTATGAAATAGATTTTATTATTTATAAAAATGGAAAAACTATTCCATTTGAAGTAAAATCTCGAAATGTTTCATCAAAAGAGTCTTTAGATGAATTCAGAAAGAAATATGCAAAAAGAATTGGAGAAAAATATATTGTCCACATTAAGAAGTTGTCTTATGGTGATAATTTGACTTTTTTGCCATATTATATGTTGTTTGCTTTAAAGTAATATAAATCATTTTTAGAGGTTTTGTTATGAATAAGTTTAAAAATATAATTAAAATAATAAGCGTTTTAGTGACTCTTGAAATCATAGTTTTATCGTTTACTACCATTTATGGTTTTAAAAACGGATTTAAAATGTGGAACTGGATTGTGATTGCTACGTGCGTATTAGTATATTTAATTTTTGCGTTAGTTATAATTATATGGGAAAATAAAGGGAAAAAGAAAGTAAGTAAAGATGAACTTATTGTAAATAGCTTTTATAGAGAGCAAGCCCAACTAATTTTAAAATCTATTAAGAATTATCTTAATGATAAAAAAAAGTTTATTATGATTTGAAATTGTATTGGCCATTCTATGAATCTGTGCTAAAAAGAATTGCATTAGGCAAAAAATTTAATGCTAAAGATTATGGCATAATTGAAAAGTTAAATGAATGGCAAAAAGAAAATTATGAAGATCAATTTTTAATGAATATATATAATGTTTTAAAAAATAATACTATTTAAAAAAAGATAATAGAGATTAATAATATTAATTGGATTGATACTGAAATGTATAGAAGTATAAAATACAAAATCATATGCATTGAAGAATGAAAAAAGGAAAAAAGTTGCATATTTGCTTTCTATAATGGGGTACGCAAGGGGTACGCACTTTTTTAGGAGGAGTACGCAAATCGTATCAAAATTGTACACGCAACACATTGAAGAAAAAGCTTTGATTTTTACATCAAAGCATTTTTTTATTATTCAATCTCTTTTCTAAATATGCAGGTAATTCTTCAATTAAAGATCTTTCATAAGTTTTAAGTTCTATTTGATTAAGTACCATTGATCTAGATCAACTATTTTTATGTGTTTCATTAATATAAAAAAGTATTTCTTCATGAGATTTAGATTTAGGAATAATAACAGTTACTAATGTGCCCCAAGGAATTTGTGTCACAGGTTGCGACATAATTTCATATTCATCAAACTCGCTCGCAAATTTAGTCATTCTACATAAGTTTTCATATGAATAACCTTTACCATATTCTTTTAAATCCTTAGCTAAATTTTGTATATATTTTTATTTTTTTATAAAACAACACAAAGTATAGAATAAATGAATTGTTTGTGATATAATATTGAAAGTGTGTATGCACGAAAAAAGATTTTTTTCAAGAAATAAAAGGAGATAATTATGTTTTGGTCACAGTATCGAGCTGTTAGGCTTATACCTGTATTTATTTTGATTATTATATCATCTTTCTTCCTTTATAAAGCTATAAAGAATAAAGATGAAAATAAGAGGATGCTTCCAATTAGAATATTAACAATCGTATTGCTGGTAATGGAGTTTTTCAAACAATTATTGAGTATTATTAGAGGATATGATTTATATCATATTCCACTTCATTTTTGTTCATTGTTCTTGTATTTCTTACCTTTAGCATCTTTTTACAATGGAAAATATAAAGACATATTTAGAACACTTGCTGGTGTAATATCTGCATGTTTATTCTTGTTTATGTCAATATATCCACTGCTTATTTATCCAGATGGTGATGTCAATGGAATGATGACATTTTTAAAAGGAGAAGATGTATATCGCTATTTCCAATTTCATTCTGTAGTATTCCATAATATAGCTTTATTTTCATTTGCGTTCTTTGCATTTGGAAGTGTTGTAAAGCATGATACTAAAAGAGATATTATAACAATAATAATTGCGTTTGCAGTTTATTCAGTAATTGCTGGAACGCTTGCTAATGTAATTGATACTAACTTCAATAATTTTAGACATTGCAATGCTGATTTCTTAGAAAATGTGAGAGTAGCTCTTGTTGATAAAATGGCTAATTTTGGTCAATTCATCTATGTTCTAATAATATCAGTTGGAACAATTATTGTTCCTATTCTTGCATATTTTGTATGGAAATTATTTGAAAAACTTTTCAATAAAGTAGAAGTAGGTCTAAATGCATCATTTGTGTTAGCAGTACTTGTAACAATTGGTCTTTTTATCACAATCTTTAATAAGGGATTAGGATTATTTGTATGTTCAATCTTTTTAGTATTGTTACTTTCTGCTTCAATTCCAACATTATTTAATTCTATTAAATCTAAGAAAGTAAAATATATTATCTGTTCAAGTATTTTTGTTTTACTTGGATTAGCTACAATGATATTGGAATTTATGATGTTATAAGATAATAATAACCATTCTTAAAAGAGTGGTTATTTTTTAATTGTTTTATTTTAAGAAATAATAATATATGATATAATGTAGATATAATTAAGGAGTAGGTGATTACAATGGTTGAATTATGTACTATTTCATTTCGTCCAATTGCGAAAATAAATGGTGAAGATATAACTGATCCATATGGAAGATTTATGTACATCATTAAGGGTGATACTATATATAGATGGGGAAGTAGAGAAATCTTATATTTCCTTAAAGGGGACGCAATTACTGATTTTTACGGAAGAACCTTGTATTTTTTTGATGGCCAATATTTCAAAGATTTTTATGGTAGAATATTATTTCAATACAATAATGAAAAAATTAGAAGATTCAGTGGTTTAGATGAATTTATTATAAGAGGAAATCCCACTAAACAGGAAGTTGCTATATTAATATTGTTGTTTGTGGCTCCGAAATAGATTGACATTTTAAAAGAATAATAGTAAAATATAATATATAATTTATAGGAGGAATATTATGCCAATTGAAGCTGGAGAAATAAAGAATGGAATGACTTTAATAATTGAAGGCAATTTGTATCAAGTATTAGAGTTTCAACATGTAAAACCAGGTAAAGGTGCTGCTATCTTAAAAACAAAATTAAAGAATTTAAGAACAGGTAGTATTACAGAAAGAAATTTCAATACTAATATTAGATTTGATCAAGCAATGATTGAAAAGAGACAAGCACAATTCTCATATAGTTCTGGAGATACTTATTATTTCATGGATATGGAATCATATGAAATGTATGAATTTAGTGCTGAAGTTATTGGATATCAAAGCAATTTCTTAAAGGAAGGACAAGAAGTGTCAGTTAAGTTCTTCGAATCAGAAATTTTATCAGTAGATTTACCAGAAAAAATCGAACTTACAGTTACTGAAACTACAGGAGCTGTTGCAGGTAATACTGCATCAACTGCTACAAAAGATGCAACTGTTGAAACAGGCTTGCTTGTAAAAGTGCCTCTATTCATCAAAGAAGGCGATGTTATCATTGTAAGTACTGCTGATGGAAAATATAATGGAAGAGCTTAATAAGCTCTTTTTTTAATAGGTAATAATATGAAAAAGACAGTATTAGTAAGTGGTTCTGCAAAAGGTATCGGTGCTGCTATTATTAAAGAATTTGCGAAGGAAGGCTATAACTGCGTAATTAATTATAATACATCTTTAGAAGATGCTTTGAAATTAAAAAAAGAAATAGAAGCTAGTGGCGTAAAATGCCTCGCAATTCAAGCTGACATCAGTGATGAGATTGCAGTCGATAAGATGTTTAAAGAAATTGAAGAAGAATTTGGCGGTGTTGATGTTTTAGTCAACAATGCAGCAATTGATAATTATGCTCTTTTTCCATCTTTAAAGATTGAAGACTTCAAAAAAACAATGGATGTTAATGTAATTGGTGCATATATACTTGCAAGAAGAGCATATAAATATATGATAAATAATAAATGGGGACGTATTATTAATATCGCATCTACAAATGGTATTAATACATA
>JAEEHM010000016.1 GCA_016280895.1 Bacillota bacterium | reverse complement strand
AAAGCTTCAGTTGTTTTTTTACTTTCTTCTATTTGTTTAGCCCTAGTCTTTGTTTGTTCTAAACTATTAATTAATTCTATATTATCTAAAATTGTTGCTTCATCAGCTTCTGATAATTTTCTTAAGACATCATCTTCTTTATTTATAAGTTCGGCTTCTAATTCATTAATTTCTGTTACATATTTTCTAATTGATTCTTCCAACTCAGGTTGTTCAATATTGACAACCATAGCTAATAATTGATCTTCCAAACCTTTTTCAGTGACAATAAAGTTAATTAAAGTACATTGAGCTACTATTTCTGGTTTATAATGGGGATTTGATATTTTGGTAATAAAGAATATATTTGTCTTTGGATTAAATACATAATCATTATTACCAACACGAATTTGGGCTTTTCCTTTATCTTTATTAGTAGTTTGTTTTCCCATAATAGGAGCCAATAATGGATCTATTTCTTGATCAACATCTTCTATTATAATATCATCTCCAGTACTAATAGCTTCACCAATTATTTGATCCCATTTTGGTTGTTTATATTGTACTAATGTTTTTTTGGTTTGTCTATTTTTAAGCCATGCTAATGCTTGCATTTGTGGATCTATAATTAATGGATATCTAGTGCATTGAGTTATAATAACTGCATTTTCAGTTGAGAAGGGATCTGAAGGTAAACCTTCTGCTTTCATTTTAAGTATATCTGCCTCATTTGTTAAAGTATGAACTATATCAATATTATCAGTAACTGCAATATCTTTAGCAACAATTATTGATTTCCATTTATCAATTAATTTTTCTCTAAAGAATGAATTAAATACTCCAATATAAGATACAAATGAAGAACCTAATAAACAATCACCAGCTATATTCTTTTGATCTGATTTTAATCTTTCAACATCCTTTTTCCAACGCTCATTATTTGAAGCTAATAAACCAATGAATTTTTCAGCTGTTTCTAATTTTTTTAATAAAGTATTTTGTTCTTCTTGGACCTTATCTAATTTTGCTTTTGATTCATCAAATTCTTTTTGTAATTTTCTTTGAGTACCTGATACAGCTTCTAATTTCTTTTCTAATTCTTCTTTTTTTTGCATGGCAGCTGCTGCAGTTGCTGCTGCTTGTTGGGATTTTTTCATAAGTGGATCAACAATATCATACAATCTTTTATAATTGACTAAGTTTTGGAAATAACCAACAACACCTTTACAAGCACCTGAGATCTTTTCCATCTCTTTTAGATCCGTATATGGATGTTCTCTATACATCTTAACTTTATCTAAAAATTCAGGAGTAATCCATGATACATTATCAAGACGACCAATCATTTTTTGTTTAATTTGATCTGCACTTTGATTTAAACATTTATTTTTAATATTTGGTAACTCTTTTTTAATATCATCACCAGGTACTTTATCTTCAGGATTAAAAATTAAATACATTAATTTAAATATTAAAAAGTTATTTCTTGATGGATTATTTGGATTCTTAAATTTCTCTAAATCATCTTTTTTAATATTTTCTGCATCATTACGTGCAGCTATTTTTGCTGGTTCAGCTTCAGCAAATGCTTTATCAGCTTCTTCTTTTTCTTTTGCTGCTTGTGCAGATGCTTCTATAGCTTCATTTGTGGCTTTTTCGACTATTGCTTTTTCTCCACTAATTTTTTCATTTTCAACTTCTAATCTTGCTAAGACTTCACTTGTATTTTTTTTCTCTTCTTCAACTATTACTGATTTAGCTTCTATTTCTTTTTTAAGACCAGCAATTGATTCTGAAGCATTTGAGACAACAGCTAATCCTTTTTCTAAACGTTGTATTTGATTTATAATATCTCCATCTTTTCTTGCTATTAATTCTTGGAAATATTTTACTAATTCTAAAAATGATTTAGGAGTAGTATAATTATATCTTCTTTCACTTTTGAAATAAGAATCATTAAATTCTTTGATTGATTTATGCAATTCAGCTGATATTTCTGATAATTTTTGGACTAATGTTTCATTTTGCTCAAATTGCTCCATTTCTCTAATTTGTTTTGCACTGACAGCAGTTAAGGCAGTATCAGGCCATTCATGGAACCAATCTATAGAAGTACCACTTAAAATAGAAGGGAATTTTCTTGCTCTAACTCTAAGAGTATCACCGACTGGAGACATACATAAAATAAAGTGGACATTTATTTTAACTCTATAAATTAAATAATTAAACAATCCCTCCATAGTATAATCAGAAGCAGATTTAGTAAACCCGAGATTTGGTGCACTTGATTTTAAAGATTTGACCAGCCAACCTTCTAAATCCTGTTTAGTTTCAAATATTTCATCAACCCAATAAGAACTTAAGAAGTTGTTTATATAAACTAAGAAATATTCATCTATAATATGATTATCATTTATTAAGAAGCAATAGGGAGTTTCAGCTGGTTTTAAAACTGATTTTAGCATTACTCCTCTTAAATCTAGTAAGAATGCTTCACTGTTATAGTCAGTACCACTTAAGTTAGGTAAAGATATATCTATTTCTTTAATAAAACAGGCAAGTCTAGATAATGATTGTTTACCAGAACCACCTACACCAACGAGTAAAGCATGTGAGCATGGATTACTAATAATTCTTGATATACGACAAATATCACAAATGGCATCATCAAATAAGACTAAAGGTAAATCTCCTTTTTCCTCATTATATCTTGTTAAATATTCTTGGATATCAGCTTTTAATGCATCATATGACTTTGGTTGTATTAATATATTAGGATTATCATCTGATATTTCTGCTCCAAATGGCACAAATATAAATGGCTCTTTTAATTCTTCAGCTAAAGTAGGAGTATCATATTTGAAACTTGCTTTAAATTGATCTAAAAGAACACCATTCCATGTCTTTATATCATCTGCAAATAATAAACGGTCTTTAAATACACGATTACATTCATGATACCATAATTTATATATTTGTGGAACTTCCTTATAATTTGCTGAGGCACTTCTTAAAACACCATCAATTACACGACTTATTTCTCTCATATTCCATTGATAATGGAATTTTGTTGCAGAAGGGAAGAAGCATTTATTTCCTTTTTTTACTTTCTCTAGAATACAACAAGAGGCTTCTATAATATCGTGAATTAATTTATCAATAATATCTTCTTGCTTATCAGCACCCACAAATCTAAATTCTTTGAAATGATTTTTCAAAATGAAAGTATAAATTTCAGATATATTATCAGTATTAGGCTCTGTTGGAGCTAATAAAGTGAAATGTCTTTGTAATCTTAAATCTATATTAAATGAACCAGCTGTTGGATTTTGACAGCCAATAAATAATATATCTTCTAATATTTTTTTGAACTCTAAATCTTTTCTATCATAATATTCCTTATAATCAATAACTTGTCTTAATAATTCAACATGACTTTGAGTACCATATTGATCTAATTGAGGCATATTTAAATCATCTAAGAAATAAATTAATTTAGTGTTACCAAGAGGTCCATATTTATTACTAAATCTTTGAGTAATTTGACCATCAATTATATTTTGTAAAATATATGAATTAGTAAAAGAGTTAAAGTTCACAGTATAATTTTTATAAGCATATCCTTGAATTTTGCATTGTTTGGCTAGTTCTTCCATATAATTTTTCATGAAATATTTAACAATTGCAGTTTTACCAGTACCACTTCCTCCTATAAATAATACAGGTTTTTCTTCTAATAAAGTTATTTCTGTTATTTTACATAAACGAGTGACTTCAACATTAGGAATAATAATATCACTAAACAAATCTGTTTCTTCTAAAATAGGGTCTCTTAATTGCTCTTTCCAGTGGACCCAAGTCAAATTTGCCTCATCAAAGAAATAATCAAAGCAAGTACCAGCATCAGGGAATCTCAATTTATTTTTTGATTTCATTGAACTATTAACATGATTATGCATTTCTTTTCTATTTTTAAGTCCTCCACCAACTCCCCACATAAAACTAAAGAAATATATTGCTTCAACAACAAGTGCTTTTCTTTCATCATCCATATCATTAAATTTAGTATCTAATTTATGAATCAAATTTTGGAAAATAGTACAGAAACTTTGAAGTAAAGCAATTTCTACCATAGGTGCAACATATTCAGTTTTCCAATCTTTTACTTTATCAAATGTAGTTTTAAAGAATTCTTGTAGAACTCTTTTTGTTATTTGATGTCTTGGATCACTAAATTGATTTTTAACCCATTTATCAAAGAATGGGGTTATACCAATATCTTTTTCATTAATATATAAAACACCACCTCTTGAAACAGTTGCTAATGTTGCATTTCTTAAGTTTGAAACTTCAAATAGTAATCTCATATATTCATCAAGAGGGAATCTATCTCCATTTGTCAAAGTAAGAACTTTATTATCGTCCATAACTGTATTTAAAGATTCAATCCAATTAGGATCTATATCTCCATCTAATATAATCCATTTATTTCTTTGTGTCTCTTTATATGGTGGATCATTTTTACACATTTTTTTCATAATAGAACTGAGAATACCATATTTCCATGCTTTTGTTTTATCTTCAACATAACCAAATAATTCATTTCCAGTAATAGCTTTTGGTGATAATTTTTCATGACCAGATTCTTCCCCTAAATATTTCATATTTGTATAAAATAATGTTTTCCATACAGATGTTTTACCGCTACCAGGAGCTCCTAAAACAAATAAGCAATGCCTAACTTCTAGAGTTTCTTTTAATTGACGTGTTTTGGTTGTAAATGAAGTATCTTTTTGTAAGCCAACTTCAGGACATTCAGTAGCTTCATCAATTTTAGCATTAATTTCTTGGTTAATATCTTCTTCTTTTACTCCAGTTTTTCCATCTCCATCTTTACCTTCTTTGAATAAATCTTGTAATAATCTTTCAAATATAATTAAATCATCTGGAACAATTTTGGCCTTGTTAAAATCGAATAAAGCTTTCATAATAATATAAAATTCATTTTTAGATTTATTTGCTGGCAATCTTTTAAGTCCTCCTGCTTGTCTTAATAAAGATTTAATAGCTCTAAGACCCCAATCATAATGTTTTTGCTTAGATAAAAGATCTCTAGATAAATTATATAAAGTAATAAATTTAGCTGCAATAGGTTTAGCATTTGAGAAACCTTCAGACATAAGCATATTTTGACAAATTTCTCTAAGATCTGGAACAACCATAGCACATGATCTGAATAAAGCTTTAAGATTATCTGGTAATTCAGTTCTTCCTGCATAACCTGGATTCATAGTAATGAAAAATCCAACAGTATTAACTAGATTTATTTCACTTCCTTCAAAAACAAAAGTATTAACACCAGCTCTCATTGCATCAAGAACAGATTTAACTTGAGTTGAAACGACAGAAAGAACTTCAATTGAAATACGATTAAATTCATCAAAGCATCCCCAGAAACCTGTCTGAGATAAACCACTAAAAATACGAGCAGTTGTTTCAATATCCATTTGTTCTGAACAGTTATTAACAATAACCCCTAAACCTAAGTTACGACCAAGATCTTTAACAGTTTCTGTTTTACCTGTACCTGCAGGTCCAGCTGGTGCACCTCCTAAAATAAGATTCAATGATTGAGTTAAAGTTATATAACATCTATCTGTTAATGGAGTAATAACTAAACGACCTGTGTTTCCAATATATTCAAATGAATAGCTAGTTTTGAAATCACAAATTAAAATTTCACAAGTTTTCTTTTCATGAACATATTTGAATCTTAATTGTTTTTTCCAGTTAAAGTTAGAAGTATCGATAGCTGGTTTCATTTTTGAAAATCCTTCAACAACATCACGACTATGTACATCAATTGTAATAATAGTAATAATTTTAGTTCTTAAATCTTTATTTAAAGGTTCATCTCTTACTCTATCAATTAAGTGATTAATTCTTTTTACTGATAAATTATAATATTCTTTAAGAGCACCATCATCTCCACCTTCTGTTACTTCTAAAGCATGTTCGACTTCCTCAGTCCATACAACTTGAGTTATTAATAAAGCTAATTGAGCTGGATATGGATTAAGCCAAGTATGTCTATCATCTTTTAATTTATCTGGGTTTCCAGTTGCTGTATTATAATTAACTGTTCCATAAGCTTCAACTAATATTTCAGCTAAAGTATCTTTCATTTTTTGTTCGAATTCTCCTAAATATACTTCTACCAAAGACCCTTTACATACAAATGGTTCTTTGAATTTTACAACTTCATTGTTATATGCTGAGAGCATTGCTGTAATTGTATCAGATTTATTTTTAGCATCTAAAGGAACCATATCCCATGCTTTTATACCATCAAAGCAATCTTTTACATTTTTATTAATTAAGTTTGGATAATCTGCACTGGCAAGCATATTTAGTAAAGTATCGTTTGATACAAAATAAAATCTTGGGAATATTTTTTTCTTTGTTTCTAAATAATTATCTAAAGCATTTTGACAAGTAGCTATACTTTCACTCATTTCATCTATTACAGCTTTTCTTTCCAAAGTACATACATCAATCATTGTATTATAATCATAGGCATTTTTCATTTCTTCTCTAAACTTTGTATCTAATTCTTTAAATTGAGTATATTCATTTCTTAATTTATTTTGAATATCATCAGATTTTAAGAAAATAACTTCTAATTTTTCCCAATTTTTT
>JAEEHM010000111.1 GCA_016280895.1 Bacillota bacterium | reverse complement strand
GTATAATATTGTAGTGCTTGTAAGAGACAGCACTTAAATGATCATTCTTTAAAGATTGACCAAAGGTGGTAGTTAGTAGTCGAGCTGAAAGATGAAAGCTTTTATCAGTATCTTTGGAATGAGTTGATTTAAGTCCTTACAAAATATTTAAAATAGGAGGAATAAAAAATGGCACGTTACACAGGACCTGCATGGAAGGTTTCAAGAAGATTAAAGTTTTCTACATTAGAAAACGGTAAAGAATTTGCTATTGGTAAAAATGGCAAAGAAAGAAGAGCATATGCTCCAGGACAACATGGACAAAGACGTGGTAAGTTAACAGAATATGGCTTACAATTACAAGAAAAACAAAAAGTAAGAAATGTTTATGGAATGAATGAAAAACAATTCCACAACACATTTGTTAAAGCAAGTAAGATGAAAGGTAAGACTGGCGATAACTTCTTAATCATGTTAGAAACAAGATTAGATAACTTAGTATATCGTTTAGGTATGGCTGCAACTCGTCGTCAAGCTCGTCAATTAGTAAATCATGGTCATATTACAGTTGATGGCAAGAAGGTTAATATCCCATCTTTCTTTGTTAAACCAGGTCAAGTTATTGGCTTAAAGGAACAATCTAGAGGATTAAAGGTAGTTCTTGAAAGTGTTGAAGCAACAGTTGCTAGAAAAGAATATGTTTCTTTCGATAAAGATAAACTTGAAGGTACATTAGTAAGATTACCTGAAAGAGGCGAATTCTTAGAAGATATTCAAGAAAACTTAATCGTTGAATTCTACAACAGATAAAAAAGATAAGCATGAATCAAAAGATTCGTGCTTTTTTTGTTGTTTAAAAATACAAGTGAAACATTTTCATATATTTTCTTCTTGTTAATAATGATTTATTATTGTATAATAATGCAAAGGCGGTTGTAAAAAAATGAGTTTGAAGGAAAAAGATTTAGAGATTTATCAAATTATTGAAAACGAAAGAATTAGACAAAAGTACAATATTGAGTTAATTGCATCTGAGAATTATGCATCTGAAGAAGTAAGAGAAGCACAAGGCTCTATTTTCACAAATAAATATGCAGAAGGTTATCCACATAAAAGATATTACGGTGGATGTGAAAATGCTGATGCATTAGAAGAACTAGCTATTAATAGATGCTGTAAGCTATTTAATGTTAAGTATGCTAATGTGCAAGCACATTCAGGTTCACAAGCAAATATGGCAGCATATCGTGCTATTATTCCATATGGTGCTAAAGTTATGGGTATGGCTCTTGATCAAGGTGGTCATTTAACACATGGTTCAAAGGTTAGTTTCTCCGGAAAAGATTATGAATTTATGCCATATTATGTTTCTAAAGAAACTGAAGAAATAGATTATGATGCATTAGAAGCACAAGCATTAGAATTTAAACCTGCATTAATTGTTGCTGGCGCAAGTGCATATTCTAGAAAAATTGATTTTAAACGTATAAAAGATATATGTGATAAAGTTGGATGTTTGTTTATGGTTGATATGGCTCATATCGCTGGACTTGTTGCTGCTGGTTTACATCAAAATCCATGTGACTATGCTGATATTGTTACATCTACTACACATAAAACATTACGTGGACCACGTGGTGGTATCATTCTTACTAACAACGAAGAAATAGCTAAAAAGGTTAATAAGGCTATCTTCCCTGCATGCCAAGGTGGACCACTTCTTCATGTTATTGCTGCTAAAGCTGTATGTTTTAAAGAAGCAATGAGTGATGAATTCAAAGAATATCAAAAACAATTAGTTAAAAACTGTGCATACCTTTGCGATTTATTAAAGAATAAAGGTTATGTTATTGTATCTGGTGGTACTGATAACCACTTATTCACAATTAATGTGAAAAAGAGTTTAGGTATAACTGGTGATGTGGCTGAAAAAACTCTTGATAAGGTTGGTATCACTTGTAATAAAAACACAGTTCCATATGATACTGAAAAACCTGGTATTACTAGTGGTATTAGAGTAGGTACTGCTGCTGTTACTACAAGAGGTTTTAAAGAAAAAGAAATTGAATTACTTGCTAATTTCATGGATGATGCTTTAAGACATTATGATGATGATGCATATCTAGAAAAGCTTCATGAAGAAGAAAAAAGATTTATGGAAAAGTATTAATAATATAAAACTCATTTTATGAAAATGTTTGACATCTTCTAAAATGAGTTTTTTTACTTGAAGAATAATACAAATAGTGCTATAATTATTAAGATGTGTAATTTTTATGTAAATGAAATACAAAAACACTTAAACAATAAAAAAGGAGAAAATATATGGGAGTAAAAGTAGTAGAAACATCATTAAGAGATGGACATCAATCATTATTTGCGACTCGTATGACAACTGAAGAAATCCTAAGCGTTATAGATGAATTAGATAATGCAGGATATTATGCACTAGAGGTATGGGGAGGAGCAACATTTGATTCATGTATTAGTTTCCTAAATGAAGATCCATGGGAAAGATTACGTCAAATCAAAGCAAGATGTAAACATACTAAACTACAAATGTTGTTTAGAGGTCAAAACATTTTAGGATATCATCATTATGCAGATGATGTAGTTGATAAGTTTGTAGAACTATCACTGAAAAATGGAATTGATGTAATCAGAGTATTTGATGCATTAAACGATGTAAGAAACTTAAAGCAAGCAGTTGAATCAACAAAGAAATATGGAGGAGAATGTCAAATAGCACTAAGTTATACAACATCTCCAATTCATACAGTAGATTATTATGTAAATCTCGCAAAAGAAGTTGAAGCAATGGGAGCTGATAGTTTATGTATTAAAGATATGGCTGGAGTATTGTTACCTGAGGTAGCATACGAATTAGTATCAAAGCTTAAACAAACAGT
>JAEEHM010000110.1 GCA_016280895.1 Bacillota bacterium | reverse complement strand
TGAGAAATAAATACCATTTTGGGTATATTCTCCACCACCACCCCAAATATGGTTTTCCACTAAATCAATATGTAAATCAGTACCTAAGCTATTCTTAAAATGAAGTGTCTTAAAATTATATTTGTTTAAGATATCACGATGTTGCTCTAATTCCTTCATATGATTTTGCCAATCACTAATACTATCTCGCGACAAATCAATTCTTGATGCCTTCATTATTGCTGCAAACAACTTATCATATGCATCACTATCATTTTCAAATACCTTATCAGCCCAAAGCTTATTTGGCATACTAACAACACACCATTGTCCCTTATTATTCATTGAATATTCTCTTAAGAAAGGGACTTTTTTCATATATGCAAGATTATATTCTTGCATCTTATTGATATCAAGTCCCTTCATAATACCAGGATTAGGTGAAGAGATAGAAAGCATACAAGCATTATTATCAACTAAATATTTTGCTTGATGATAAACATAATCAGGAATATTTTTAATTGTATCTAAATCTACATTTTCAAAATAAGCTCTTGAAATATAATCATCATTATATTTAATTACAACATCACTTGCGCCATACTTATAAGCCATACTTGCTACAATGCGCGTAAATTCATATGCTTCCACATTTGTTTTTATATTTAATATTTGTCCCTTTTGCAGATTAAGCCCTAATCTAATAATGACATCCGCAAAGCGTTCCATGAACTTTATTTTATCCATTTTTATTTCCTACTCTTTAATGTTACAATAGTTGACGCAATCAATGTAATAATTAAGATTGCAAGTCCGCCAAATACACACATCCAAACAGATGTTGATGTAAATAATACTCTTATACGATTTACTACAGTAATAATTTCAATCTTATTACCACTAGCATCAAGTAAGAATTCATCAGCAAGTGATGCATTCATTACATAATTACTAAATGAATAGCTATAGAATGAATTCAATAACTTAACAAGACCAAAGCTAGCAAGAATTGCCATTCCGATAATGATAATAACCATTGGAATATATGTAAGTAAATTAAGCACAATTAAATCTTTATTTCTAACACCAAGCATTGAAAGCTTAGTAACTGATTCAGATTGACGAAGTTCTTTTAATACGATGAAACCAATCGCAAGTACAAGGGCAACACCAATAAAGAAACGATATAAACTATCAATAACTTCAAGTAATGAATTACCCTTATCAGATGCAGTATTACAATTCTCAACCTCACTATTATAGTAATCAGAATACAAATAATAAGGAGAAATATTACCCTTAGATGTATAATAACTATCATCTAAAGAAATTTGTCTGATAACACTAGATTTCATATATACATATTCGCCACTAATAGTACCAAAATCCATACCATCAACAGTGAAATAATTATCGCCATCTTTTGTAGTAACTACGTAATTTGGATATAATGATGCAAGACCTTCAAAATCAACCTCTGCTATCATTTCACCCTTGTTTTCCACAAACTCTAAATATGCACCAGGCATAATATCTTCAGGTACCAAACAATAACCCAGTTCAAACAATTTATTCATTAATCGTTTTCTTGATGCAAGATTTTCACCCTTTAAGTTAAGACTTAAAGTAGATGATGGATCTTTTTGTTCGATGTATAATTGACTATACATATTATCACTAATATAGAAATCACCAGTAAAGTTCTTACACAATCCGACAACAGTGAAGTTTCTAACTTCAATATTTCCACCAACATTGAATGTCAATCTTACACTCTTACCATCAATATTTTTATATCTCAAGCTAGCAGTATTTTGCGTAATATTAGCACTTGGGAATAATTTTTGTGCCATATTAACTGATATGATAATTTGATCATCTTCTAATTTATCATCACTTGTTGAACGAGCAAGTAATCTATTCTCTAAATCGATATTTAGATTATCTTCTCCACCAACAAAACCAGCCTCACTATAATCTCTCAAACCACCAAAGGCACTAATATATGGCTTTAAGCTAATATTAGAACTATTAACAGCATTTATCTGATATGGGTCATGTCTATTTTGATTAGCATTTGTTGATGAAAGTCCATTCTTAACAACAATATAACCACTTGGTTGATAATATAATGAATTCATGAATGTTTCATTACCACTTTGTGATTCAAAATTATCAAGTAGATAATATCTACCTTCATTATAATTATATTTATAATAATCTAAGATACCAGTATCAATGATACCAACAACAGAATAACCAATTTCATTGTATAAATAATAAGTCTCAGTACCAGATAATGTACCTTCAAACTTACCATATGTATCCCATACCTTAAAATTATTCACATTCGACATTCTAATAATTTGGTCAGGATCATAATTCATTGCTTCTGCATAAGCAGGATCATATTTAAGCTCATATGTATCATTTAATAAATCATTATAATCTACAACATAATCACTATAGAATGGAGCATAAGCAGCACCTGGTGAATATGCACGACGACGAAGATACATATCTGCAATAGTATCAGTTATCAATATTTCATCATCTTTTTCAGGAAGTCTACCGGCAACTAAATCATATTTATTATTATCATCATATGTATAAGCAACGAAATTAGATTCCTTATATACCTTCCAATAATAATACATACCATTATATACATATGATTTCAAATATTCATTAGATACTCCTGGAATAATCAATTTTTCAAATTGTAGATCATTAGTACCCTCATAAATATCATATTTAGATGGGATATTGCTTTTAAGTAAAGCGTAATCTCCTTCTTTTAAATTATAATCATATGTATACGCATTTTGAATATAATAATATGGATTATCAGCATCGCCTCTTTTCACGATCTTATACATATCGATATCATTAGCGATTTCTGTTTCTATTGCTCTGTCGACATTGAATTTATAATTAGCTGTACCAAAATTATCATATTCTAGCTTTACCTTCTTCTGTTCAAGGGCAACATTAGTAATAGCTAAACCCACAATCAAAAGTACCATTACAAATAAATTGATAATCAAACCAGTCTTTAAATTATGTCTAAATATTGGCATTAAAGAGAATGGTTTAGATTTTCTCTTTTCTAATGTTTTAGCACTTTCTGTTCTTTCATTATATACAATATCTTCTTCCACATTACCATCGACTAATCTAACAAGCCGATCAGCATACATTGTTGCTTTCTTTAAGTCATGTGTAACAACAATAACTAATTTATCCTTACTTAATTCTTTGAATAATTGGAAAATCTTATGGGCATTCTTACTATCAAGGGCACTAGTAGGTTCATCAGCAAAGATGATCTTACAATCTTTAATTAAAGCTCTTGCGATGGCAACTCTTTGTTTTTCACCACCAGATAGTGCTTTAACCTTTTTATTTTCAAAGCCCTTCAAACCAACACGCTCTAAAGCATCACTAATTGATGATTGATTGTTTTGGATGTTCAAACATAAATCAAGATTTTCTTTAACTGTCAAGTATTCAAATAAAGAATTCTTTTGGAATACAAAGGCACTAGTGAAATTACGATAATCAGCAATCTCTGTATAATTAGCTTTTGCGATATCTAAACCATCACATAAAATTTGACCTTCAAAGTCTAAATCCATTGCACCTAAGATATTGATTAAAGTAGTCTTACCACAACCACTCTTACCGCAAATGATATTTAAACCAACTTCACCAAAGCTCAAATTTAAATCGCTAATAACCTCTTTACCACGAGTATATTTTTTCTTTAAATTCTTAATTTCAATCATAATTTCCTCCTATAGATCCTTAATAATCTCAATAGGACTCTTTCTTACTATTCTTAATACCATCACAAATAAGCTAAATAGCATAATAGCATAAACAATAGCATCCCATCCAAGAATACTTTCTAAGCCTATGTAGAAGAAATAATATTCCTTAATTTCTTGCTCAGTTGTATAAATAAGGCCATTAACAACAAGTGGATATACAAACTTGATAAGTAAGAATGAACCAACAAAAGCTAAAATTGTGTAAAGCACAATTTCAAAGATATATGGTTTCACAATATCCTTCTTTGTAATACCAAATGAATATTTAATACCAATCTTCTTCTTTTCCGCATTCATAGTCATTGAGTTCATAATGAACGCAAATACAGTCATAATCAGTAACATTGTGATAATGAATTCAATCATAACATATTTAGAACTATCAGCTCTATTCCATGTAGCTCTCGCAAAAGTAAATGACTGATTAACAACATTTTCATTTAATAAAATCTTCTTATAATTTGGATCAGTTCTTCTAATTAAGAATTTACACATTTGTTGCTTATCACGATATTTTTCAAATAATTGTTTACCAACAATTAATTCATATTCAGTCTTATTTTCTAAATTAGTAGTCATTGAATCATACATTGCGGTAGCACGTAAACTAAATGTATATTTAGCACGTGTTGAACATACGAAAGATATAGAATATGATGCAATAATTGGATCACTATAGCTCATTTCTAATAAATCAGTCCATAGTGCCTTAGATACCATACCATTCTTCTTATTAGTCCAGTTTGCAGTAGATGTTAAAGAAGCAGGTTCTGTAGTCAATTTTCTCATCAAAACACGACTATATTTAGTTTCTGCTGGTATTTTAGTAACAATTGTATATTTTACATCTTCTTCAAAGAAAGTCATATTATCCCACCAATATGTTTGACCAAGAGATGAAACATAGAAGGCATTATAATATTCTAAGTTTTCTTGGAAAGCCATACTAGTAAATAAATCACTTGTATCATAATTGATATATTTTTCATAAGATGTATCAACAATACCACAAATAGTGAAATTAACACCATTTAATCTAATAGTATCACCAATACCTAATATTTCACCATCATTATAAAAAGCGTAACAATCAACATAATAATCTGTAATCGCAATTTGCGCAACATCAGGATACTTTGAATTAGGGCTTACACCATCAATATATTCAAATGAGCCATCATCCACAATCAAATTAGTGACTTCAGTCTTATAGAAATTATCTTCTTCAATACTATCATCTTTATTAGTATAATAATTAATACCATATACTTCAATTAAATTACTATCATAATATTTTTCAAATAAATCAATATAATGATCAACATTATAATTGACAGTATAACCTGAATATGTATCTGCAAGCTTAATAAATTCAGAACCATATTCATCTTGATATGTTGTATAACTCTTTTCAATATTGAAGAATACATATCCACATAAGATATTACCAATAAATGATATTAAAATCATTAAAATTAAAATTGTTAGAGAACGTCCAATATTTGAAAAGATGAAATTCTTTGTAAAGCTTAATTGTTTTTTAAAGCCAATCTTAGGTTGAATAAAGTCAGTACTTCTATTAACAGGAAGTTCAGTATTGATACTTTCATCTTGTACCTTATTTTCTAAGATTCTACCATCTTCAATTTCAATGATTTGATCGCCATATTCATGAGCAGCATCATCATCATGAGTGATAACTACTACTAATCTATCCTTACTAATTTCTTTTAGTAAATCCATTACAATCTTAGTATTTTTACTATCTAGGTTACCAGTAGGTTCATCGGCCAATATTACAGCACTATCTTTCACAAGTGCACGGGCAATCGCAACACGTTGCATTTGACCAGAAGATATTTCATTAACACTAGAATATTTGATATCTTCAATATCAACCTTCTTTAAAATATCATCAATAACACTAAAATCTTTAATACCTAACAATTCTAAAGGAAGCTTAATGTTATCATATACATTCATATCATCAATTAGGTTATAATCCTGGAATATTAAACCTACATATGAATTACGATATCCAAATAATTCCTTCTTATTCTGCGCAAAAAGACTCTTACCATCGATGATTACCTCACCTTCAGTAGGAGTGTCTACGCCTGATAACATGTTCATTAAAGTAGATTTACCAGAACCACTAACACCAACTATAAAGACAAGCCCATGTTTTGGGAAAACTAAATCCATGTTATTTAAAGCATGAACGAGCTCATATTCAGTTCGATAAACCTTGCTTAAGTTTCTAACTTCCATACATAATCCTTCCGTTTTTTCAAACAATTTTAAAAATCTTGTATATTATACCATCTAGTGCTTAAAATTACAATAAATTTTATTGACAAATATATACAAATAAAAAAGGCTAAAAATAGCCTTTTTTATTTTTTTTATTAATTATCTTTTGGATGAATTGTGGTAGTATAAGTACGACTAAAAGTATAGTCATTATATGAAGCATTAACTGTATATGAAACAACAGTGTCTTCACTAACATATTTTAATAATTCACCATCATCAGATAAGATATCAGGATTATTTGATTTATAAGTTACCTTTAAATCACTTAAATTATTAATGATAAATAATTCAATCTCAACCATTTCATAGAAATATTCTAAACTGAATTGTGATTTTTGACCATATTCAGAAGTTCTAATCATTGATTGTGGACAATACTTACCACTGAAATTACGATGTTGCATAATACGATCTTGGCCTAAACCATAGATATGTAATAAGTGAGCAACAAGGTTCGCAAATCTCTTTTGAACCTTAGAATATTCAACACCATTATGAACACATGATTCAATACCTATACTATTATAATTTCCACCACCATTAGATATCTTCTTATATGTAGAATTATAATAATAATTATTGATATAATAATTACCATTTTTACCAAGTGTTGTAAATAAGCCAGCTGGAGTAATATCAGTTGCAATCTTACCATTTTCATCATAAGGTGCAAAGCATCTTGAACCAACACCATTAATAATGAATTGACCAGTCTTTTCATCAACAACTATTTCTGGATTTTCAACTGTGTATTTAACACCAGTATCACGAAGTTGATATGTTCTTCCACCATCACCAGCATGATATGCAACTTCATTTAGTGGAATATGTTGAATAATTTGGGTATCATCAACAGTGAAATGCCAACTTACTTGTCTTGAACTAGTAGTTACCTCATTAGCCCACTCTTCAGCATTAAATTTATTATCACCAGTATCATGACATGTTACAAATTCAGTAGATGTTTTAATTTCAAGCGGACGTTTAACGGTCAAACTTCTTGGTACCATCATTACCTTAAAATCACTTTCTTTCACATTAGTGTTATAAGATTGACTACCATATTTATAACTTGAACCAGTATCAGTTAATACTAACTTAGATTCATCTAAATCAATAGTATAAAAATTCAACATACCAAAGTCTTCATTAGCATGGCCACCTTGTACAATATATGTATAGAAATAAGATTGGAAGTATTCATCCTTATGCATCTTATCCATAATATATTCAATGGCATCAGCCTTAGATAATGTCTTCATTTTTAATTCCTTAGTAACAGAATAATCATTTAAAGATATCACAATATTAAAAGTGATTTCTTTATCACATACCCAATTAGTAAATTTACCACTATCATCGACAACTAATTTATCATTAGATTCCCATACCATATCAACTCGACCCTTATCATCAGTCTTAGGAAAATCTAAATCACCCTTAATTGTAGTTGTGCCCTTCCAATTATCTTCTAACCAATTAGCAGCAGCATCTACATATTCTTTATCGTGATTACCTTCAATTACAACTTCTTTTTGTGTTTTAATGTTAAAACCATTTACTTCAATATTAGCACTTATTGTAATTTTAGTATCTTCACTATCAGTATATTTATAATCACCATCACTAGATAAGATATCTTCATTACTAGATTGATATGTAATTGTACCCTTTATTTTTCTTTCTTTAAAGATTTCATCTTCCACATATTTAAATTCAACATCTTTATATATTGAATCTGGAATATATAATTCATTAAATCTCTTTATAAAATCAGCTTCACTGATTTCACCATCTACATTAATAGAATAATTAAGTTCTTCCACATTTTGGCCATTTACAAAAACAGCACATTTGATATTTGCGACAGTATCAAATAAACTATCTAAATACATTAACTTACCTTTTCTACTAACACTTACAACATTAGTATTTAATGATTCCCATTCTAGATATGCATCTGAACCATCACTGAATGAATAATCTTGTGGTAAATCAAAGCTTTTTGTCATCTTTTCTGGAATGATTGTTTCCATATAATCATTCAATTCTTTTGCATATAAAGATTCCTCTTTATCATTATCTTTACCTTTACATCCGCCCAAAGTAAAAACTAATAATAATACGAATAATACTTTAATAAATTTTTTCATTTATATCTTATTCCCCTTTTTTCCATCAGATATTATAACATAAATCACACATTTTATCAAGTGAAAAAGATGTCTTAGTAAAGACATCTAATTCATTATTTCCTATCTATACTAGATACCATATTCAGCATATCTGGCAAACAACAAAATTTTATTGTAATTTTAAGCACCGTATAGTAGATACCATATTCAGCATATCTAGCAAACAGTATCATCATGATGTTTGATTACTATATAGTATAGTAGATACCATATTCAGCATATCTAGCAAACCACCTTAAAGTGTACTTCAAAATCTCGCAAGTATAGTAGATATCATATTCAGCATATCTAGCAAACACTATATGCGACTTCATCTTCAAACAGGTTGTATAGTAGATACCATATTCAGCATATCTAGCAAACTTCTAATACATGTATTCCCTCGTCATCTAAGTATAGTAGATACCATATTCAGCATATCTAGCAAACGCTGTTCTCTATTATCCTTGTAAAGAAGAGTATAGTAGATACCATATTCAGCATATCTAGCAAACACATATGTAGGTGATGAAACATTTGATAGTGTATAGTAGATACCATATTCAGCATATCTAGCAAACACAATAGATTCTCCATTGATGGTTTGTCTAAGTATAGTAGATACCATATTCAGCATATCTAGCAAACTACATATATTTTATTCATAATAACCTCCTAGTATAGTAGATACCATATTCAGCATATCTAGCAAACTACGAACTAATGAAGTTAGCCAACGAGTTGTATAGTAGATACCATATTCAGCATATCTAGCAAACCCTTAATAAATGTTCGACTACAACTGTAAGTATAGTAGATACCATATTCAGCATATCTAGCAAACAATGTTGTTGTTGTGTTTGGTGCTATCGCTGTATAGTAGATACCATATTCAGCATATCTAGCAAACAGATAATCTTGTTCTTTTCATTTTCTTCAGTATAGTAGATACCATATTCAGCATATCTAGCAAACTAAGATAATCTTGTTCTTTTCATTTTCTTCGTATAGTAGATACCATATTCAGCATATCTAGCAAACTCGAAAAGTGTTGACAAGATATTCTACTTGTATAGTAGATACCATATTCAGCATATCTAGCAAACTTACGATCATTCTTGCTCTTTCATCGATTGTATAGTAGATACCATATTCAGCATATCTAGCAAACAGCCTTTGTTCTAATACGAATTAAACGTCGTATAGTAGATACCATATTCAGCATATCTAGCAAACACTTGCTCCATCTGACAATTCAACTCCTTTGTATAGTAGATACCATATTCAGCATATCTAGCAAACTTAGTTAGATTTGCAACAAGTTCAAAAAGGTATAGTAGATACCATATTCAGCATATCTAGCAAACTAGTATTTGATTCTTTAAATTGTTCACGCGTATAGTAGATACCATATTCAGCATATCTAGCAAACGAATAAAGAATGGTGATAGATGGACTTCTTGTATAGTAGATACCATATTCAGCATATCTAGCAAACTTTTTGAGCTGTGACATATTCAATGATTACGTATAGTAGATACCATATTCAGCATATCTAGCAAACGATTAAGGCTTGTAGCTCTCTTTGATGAGCGTATAGTAGATACCATATTCAGCATATCTAGCAAACCTCAAATTTTGCTAAATATGCTAAATATTATATCAAAATATACTCATTCTTGTCTTTTATAATTTCTACATTCTTTTGTTTGTTAGGTTTGATATCTACTAATACTATTTGTTTCATTTCCAATTCTTTATTTAGCTGAATTATTTCATTTTCATCTAAATAATCGGTTAAATTGTTGCTTAGGACAATATTGCATCTACTAATTTCTGAAATAGTAACAATATAATTTACTAATCTTTTAAAATAATCACTTTCTTCTTCTTTAAATCCTAATTGGAATAGATTGAAAAATTTATTATAATCATACTCGGTATTGTATGTTAAACTATAATTGTTTGAATCTATTAAAAAATCCAAGAATTCAATTGATTTTTCTTGTATTATACCATACATTTGTCTTTTTTCATCATTGATGCTAGATTGTAAAATTTTATATAAAACTGAAATATTTTTCTTCTCATTAAGATTAAAATCAATTGGATTTAAAATCTCTATCACATTCTTAGAATAGTCAAGTTCCTTGCCGTCTTCACTGAAAACAATACTTTCTTTCACGTTTAATAGCAATGTTCTATACTCAACTGGGCTTTCAATTACAAATACATTTATTGTTTTTTCCAATGCGGTAAAATGGTTCAACGATTTAATATTGACAAATTTCATTATAGAATTACCACCCTATTATCATCGTTTAAAACATTTGTGATATTTGTCCCGCTAATAACATTTATTTGTGCGAATTGCTTTTCTGTTATATTCAAAACCATAATACTCCCATTGTTAGGGGCAAATCCTCTAATTTTATTAATTGTTGCATCAACTGCCTGATGATCAATAGATAATTTTATATAGACTGATTCTTGTAACATATAGAATCCACATTTTTTAATGTTTTTAATGAAATGTCTATAATTTTTTAAGTCCTTATTTGTTAGTGTTGGCAAGTCAAAAAATAAAATCGATCTCATATATCTATAACTCATATTCTATAAATTTGATATTTTCAATATCATTATCCTTAATACATGATACAGCATTCATAATATATAAATGAATTGCATTATCTAATAATATTTTTTGATTATTGAAAATTACTTCTGAAGCCAACATATCAATAAATATAGTTTTATAATTGTCTTCATTAACCATTTTTTTAATTACATAACTATCTATTAAAGGACGAATTGGTTCCATTAAATCACAAGAAAAATTAAATGGATTTGATTCACCAATATGATGTATTCCTAATTCAGTTAAATACCCTAAAAACTTAATCTCTCTATTTATGCTTGACAAAATAATTGAATAACCATAATTTAAATATTTATTAGTAACATTATCACTATCCCTACTAAAACCCTTGCCAAAAATTGCGTTAAAATATACTTTAGCACTATGTCCCTCTCTATTACTAGAATCCCCTTCTAAAACATTATTTTTATATTCTTCTAGCATTTCATATTCATCAATGCAATTAATAATCTTTAGATTACGTGCTTGATTATATATTTTTTCTTCTACAATGCGCTTCCAAAAATTTCCTTTATTTTCAATAAATTTAATTTGGTCCTTTATCTTTCTATATGAATAATAATTATTTTGATAAGGAACAAGTTCGCATTCTGGGTTATGTCTTTCATCACAAAATATTAATTTAATCTTATTTTTAGATAACATTGAGATTAAACTTGTTGTTATGCTTACTTGCGTTGAATTAATGATCACAAGTTTAATCTCATCTATTAATATTCGTGTTTCATCTAATCTCTTCTTACAAATCAAATAGTTTAATGAATATTCAAGTTTGCACCTTTCATTAACTATTACGTTTCTAAAACTCATCAGGGACCTCAAAAATCACATTTTTATAATATCCTGTAACTGATTCTTCGAATAATATCATATTTGGTTTTAACACTTTATTAATTGTTAGCGTACCAGTACTTTTTGGTAGATTTATCATTCGCAAATCTGAAGTCGATCTTTCGTTAGTTTTTAAAATCTTTAAAATTTCTGTTAAAGTCTTAATTTTTTCTTTAAAAGAAAGTGAATACAATAGATGAATATTTTTTCCAATTGTTTTAATAATTGAAAAAGCGTAAATATCCTTTTTATATTTCTCATCTAGATCAGATATTAAAGCATCAAGTTCGTCATTTGTTAGGACAATAGGATTATCTCCATTCGCTAAAATTGCTTTTTCTTCGTCAGTTTCAGCCAATAAACCGTATTTCAACATATCGTTATATTTACTGATTTTACGAATTGTTAGTAATTTGTCTTTACCAAAATTTCGATCAATTAAATTCTTAATCAAGTATGAATCATTAGTTTTTCCTGTCACACAATATTTTAGTTTTCCTTGCTTTATAATTACATTAGTATGAATCTTATCCTTAATTATCTCATAAGACACATTCTTATTGTTCCCTATAGTCATTCTCAAATAATCCGGCATATTATTTTCATAAGCTTTTGGAATTGATTCTAATATATATGATACCTTATTTTTATCATTAGTTAATTTTATTATGCAGTATTTGCATGATGAATGAGACAAGAAACCACCATATTTATTGTAATCTTTTCTAGGATCAGATGTTTTTATTGGAATATTTGCTTCGCCTGCAGGATAAATAGTAACTTTTTTAAATAATTCGTTTGGATTATATACTCTTGTAGTTTCATTTATGTCATATCTTTCATAAATATTATGTTTAACAATCTTTAAAGTTTCATCCTTTTTCCAAATTGTTTTTAAAGAACCGTGCAACTTAATTTGGCGATCTTTTTCAAATAACTTGTCAATATTCATTGTTAAATGATTGCTTTTCATATATTCTATATCACTATATGATTTAAAACCTATACTATTGAAATAATCATTTATAACTCTTCCAACAACAACGTTCAAATAAGCATCATGTGCGTGATGATAATTGTTAGCATCTCTTGACTTAATTATGTCGAACATTTTTCTAAAAGCACTTATATTTTCACCTTTTGAGTAAATAATATCTTTTTGATCTACGCCTTTATATTGCTTTAATAAATCAATTAAACTCTTAACTGCTTGATTAGTTACAACAAGTTGTCTATTAACAAATCCATCTAATTCGTTTTTACTCATTTCTTTTTGAGTAAGTCTTCTATATTTTTCTTTTGTTATCAAATTTGCATTCAAAAGTATTTTATAAAAAGCTTCTCTAGAATTATAATTAGCTAGCTCTGGATTATTAATATCAAATAAAAATTGATCTCTTTTAATGTTTTGATTAAAGTTTCTTGAAGTTAATACTCTATTGCTAAAAGAATCGTCTTTTATTAATGATTGTGGATAAATATGATCAATATCATATTTTGCATTTGCGATTGCATCGTCAAGTGAGATATCCCTTAAAGTATACATATCTTTTCCCAATTGAGTAAAATATAAATATAATGTGTCATCCCTAAGTCTATCTTCTTTAATTGATTCTAACTTATTACTCAATTTGTTTATATTGATGTTAAATTTACTAAATTCAATACTTTGTTTTTTACATTCATTTAATAAATCCTTGACCTTATTATATCTTGAGACTGTTTCTTTCTTTTTAGCGCTATTCGTTCTCGTACATTCAACATAGTATTTATCGATTTTTTGTCCTAAAATATTTTCTACTTCTTCAATGATTTTATATGCTTGAATAAGAGGACGTTTCATAAGAGGAGATACATAAATATTTTCATCAATAAAATCTCTAAAGTCAACATAATTTTGATTTTTTGGGATATCATTATTATACTTATCAATTGCATCCATAAAACCATATTGATTTGAATATAATATTTCTTGAAGATTCATATTAGATTTTCGCATGATATCTATAATTGGACCGAAACGTTCCCCTGTTTTTTCGTTTGTAGTAACAAATTCTGCTAATAAGTGCTTACTTAATGAAGAATAACCTTTGTAGTTTAATCTTAAAATTTTTTCAATTTTATTATTATCTAAGTTATATACTTCCTTTAATCTTCGTTCTAACACTTTCTTATCTTCAAAGATAGTGATGTCTTTTATGATCTCTTCTATCAAATCAACTTTATTTTCAAAATCATTTTTAAAAATTTCTTTGAAATCAATATATGATACCATACTACATGTTAATGAATTTAACTTTGTTTCTAATTCAAAATTATCTCCATACTTTAATCTTATCGCCTTTCGAATATCTTGTAACTTTGGCGTTTTTATTTTTTTGAATACATTATCTAATATGTACTCTTTTATTTCTAAATCAATTTCCTTACCATTTATTCGAAGTTTATTTAAAACTTGTAGGCAATCAAATTCAGAGAATAGTAAAGAATACTTAGGAAGGCAGTAGTCATTGCTTCCTTTAAGATATGAACACTTATTTTGCATCCTTTGAATAAATGCTTTCGCAGTTTCATCTATATCAATTACATCTTTATAATTCCATGGATAAATCTTTTGATTGCTTCTTTTAACCCAACTAAATTTCGATTTATTATTTAATGGCCCTATATAATATGGTAAGTGATATTCAAAAATTGAGATAATTCTATCTATAGCACTTAGACCATTTTCTTTTTCATTAAGGAAAGAATAATATTTTGATTGTTTTTCTAATATTATTTTTAATTCGATTAAATTCAATTGCATAGGCAATGCAGAGTTATGACTAGAATTTTGTCTTTCCAAAAAATCTGAATTATTAATTAAGTTTAATAACTCATCAGCTTCTTTCTTATTATCATCATTTACGTATTTATTAATTATACCTTTAATAAATGTGTAAAAATCATCTTGAGTGCAATGGCCAAATCTCTTAATTTTACTATTTTTGCTACTAGCTCCAATATATTTTGGATAATTATAAATTTTATCACCAATTTCTCTAAATACATGTTTATATTCTTGTGGACAATTTTTATGAATAAATTCTTTTAATTGCTTCAATTGTTTTTTATGCCTATCATATTGCATTACAAAAGCGTCACTCAAATATTGATTGTCACCTAATAATTCATATAAATAGTAGTAATCATATATTTCTTTTAATAAAATAGCTAGTTCAAATCCATCAGCAAGTTCACTAATATTATTTTTTGCATTGCTTATTTTTTCGTCTAAATCTTCACTATCTAAAGACATTTCTGCCTTTTCATATTTCTCATCTTTTATTAGAGATAATTTACTACAATCAATTTTACTTCCTGATAATAAAGGAATAATAAATTCATTAGCAAACGAATTCTTGGGAACATTAAAAAGGCTTAATAATTTTTCCTTAGTCTCCTTTATTCCTACTTTAGCAAGAAAGATAGATTTTAATTTTTCAAAAAATTCATCTTGTTCAATATCTATTATTTCAAAAAAATCTTCATCATCTTCAAATAAATTAGCATATTCTTCTAATTTATTATTGATATATATAAAATTATCTTTTATTTTTTTTATATCATTCTTATTAAAACTCTCTCCCTCATTTAAGAAGTGTCCTCTATATTTTATAATATGATGACATGCAAGATATAATTCTCTAATATCTGATTTTTCATCTGTATTTAATAAATGGCTTCTCAAATGATATATGGTTGGATATTTTTCAAAATATGTTTTATCAGAATAGTCATCATCAAAATAAGTATAATGATTATTATACTTTTTGTCTTCTATTTTGAAGAAAGAATCATCTAATCGTTGAAAGAAATTAATATCTATTTTTTTAATTTCATTCTCAAATTCACTTTTTAATAATTCTATTCGCTGTTTACGACGTATTAATCTTCTACGTTGGCTTCTAAAAGAACGCCTTGACTTTGCATCTTTTGCTTCATCAAACATTCTTACTCCCCACATAGAAAATTTGTTTTTCTTTACTATTTGATTGTTTTCATCAACAACTGCCCATCCGACAGAATTTGTGCCTATGTCTAAACCTAGTGAAATATTTTTCATAAATTCCTCCAATTTCCCTTGACATGTCATTTTAATTTTGATAAAATAATAGTGTATTCAGCATATCGAGTGCAAATAAAGCTTTTTATGCTATACTATTTTGGTCCGGTTGCGGACCTTTTTTTCAAAATACAACTAAATATTATCATTTTTTTTAATGATTTACAATATCTATTATATTTTAAAACAAACAATGTGTCAAAAATGACACATTGTTTTTATTTTTTCATAAAAAGAGAGCTCACCTTTATTACCCATACCCACATACCAAGGAAGTTTAAGGCTGCTTCAGTTACGACCTGACCTGGTTCGCCACTTGTTATTGGATATAGGTAATAAAAATGAGTTCTCTTATATGATAATTATATCACAAATATTGAAATTATGCAAGTTTACATACATCGATTATGTAATTGAGCACATCTTCAATATCTTTTACACAATGAATTACAATATATGAATCATCATTAAATTCTATTTTTAATCTTTTGGGATTCCAAAGACTCACAATATATGCATTTTTGATTTCACTTAGATATCTATTACTATCAACATTTACATTATTTCCACCCTTGTTCATACAAACATTGAAATATATTTTAGTGCTAGATATCGCCATTTCATCACTACCATAAAATCTTGCATAGTCTTTATATAATTTAGATGCTGTAATTAAAACTAACAATAAATAGAATACAAGCACAAATGCGAAATATGCATACACATTAAAAGCTTTAAATAAAAAATAAAGAGAAGCAATAAATGAACAAGGAATTAAACTAATAATTGCAGCTTGCATATAAAATTTATTTTTCTTTATTTCATTATATGCTTTAAAAAGAATATTCTCATTTTCAGGAATAATCATTCTTCATTCCCCTCATTAATATCTTCTTGAATATTTTCAACTTCTTCTACATTTTCTACTTGTTCTACTTTTTCTTCTTTCACAGTCTTTTTAGTACTTGTTTTTTTGCTAGTAGACTTTTTAGTTGAAGTTTTCTTCTTACTTGTAGATTTCTTTTTAGTGCTCTTTTTCTTTTTTTCTTTGCCTTCATCCTCTTTAGGATCCTTAAAATCTACTACACCTTCGTAATCATTTTGCAGGCTTTTTAGAATATTAGCACTTTTAGCAAAATAATTGATATCATTTAAGAACTCTTCTAATGTGATAGCTTCCCATTTAGCATATAAATGAACATCATTTTTCGGCATTTTTTCTAAATTATATTCTAATTTAAATTCACTATCTAAATACCAAGCACCAAATTTATAGCCTTCTTTTTCAAGAATTGGTAATGTTGGCATATCTTTTTTATATTTCATTTCAATTGGTGCTAATTCTTGGTCTGAATTAGTGTGAAAATATATAAAATATTTTTTAAAAAACATATATCCTCCTAATATTTAACTTCTCTTAACTCCTTAAAGAAATTTTTCATTAGTTCTTCAATTTCTTCTTTCATTAAGCCTTTTTCCACATCAACATTATGGTTTTGTTTGTGCTTGAAATAATCAAGGGCTTCGTTAAAACAACCAAAGCGGTCCATTTCAATACCATAATATACTTTTTTAATTCTCGATTGAACAATAGCACCACTACACATTAAACATGGCTCTAAGGTAACATACATCACGCAATTATCTAAAATCCATGTATTTAATTTCTTAGATGCTTTTTTTATCGCAATTATTTCCGCATGATACAAACTACATTTTAAATTGTGTCGTAAATTATGTCCACGCGCAATAATTTTATCATCACATACAATTACACAACCAACAGGCACTTCATTTTTTTGATATGCTTTTACGGCTTCCTTGTATGCCTCTTTCATATAATATAAATCTTTATTCATTATCGTCCTTACCTAAAACAACATGACAATGTCTGCACCTTGCTTCATATTGTTCAGAAGCGCCAATGAGAATAATCGGATCATTGTAATTTGCGGGTTTACCATTAATTAATCTTTGGGTACGTGATGCTAAATTACCACAAACCTGACATATTGCGTGAAGCTTAGTAACATCTTCAGCACGAGCAAGAAGCTCAGCCATTACCGTAAATGGTTCACCTCTAAAATCACTATCTAAACCAGCAACAATTACTCTAACACCATTATTTGCTAATTCATTAATCGCATCAACAATTCCCATATCAAAGAATTGTACCTCATCAATAGCTACACAATAAGGTAATTTATCCCCTAACTTTTCTAAAAGTTCTTTAGAATCACTTACAGATATCGCATTACGTCTAGAATCATTATGGCTAACGACTTCAACCTCACTATATCGATTATCAATTTTAGGTTTAAATACGATATAATCTTTCTTTGCATATTCAATTCTTCTAAGTCTTCTAATTAATTCTTCAGTCTTACCTGCAAACATACTACCACAGATAACTTCTAACCAACCTTCTTTCAATTGAATATCCATATTTTCACCTCATTTTATGTACACTTATTATACTAAATTTTCCCATTTTTTGAAAGTCTTTTTCAAAATATTTTATCATTTTTTTAATTTTCAATAAACCCTTGACAAATCGCCTCATTTTTAGTATAATAATACAGTAAAAATAACTTTCTATGGTATTTAAGATACTATGGCGGAAGGAGTAGACTATGAAACAAAACATTCATCCAAAATATTACAAGACAACTGTTACTTGTACTACTTGTGGCGCAACATTTGAAACAGGATCTACATTAAAAGAAATCCGTGTTGATACATGTTCAAATTGTCATCCATTCTATACTGGACAACAAAAATTCGCACAAGCTACTGGACGTGTTGAAAGATTCAATAAACGTTTAGAAAAAAAGGAAAAGTAATATAAAAATAGTACCTATGCAATAGGTACTTTTTTTATTTCTTTAATTTCATATTCTTCCAAATATCAGCTTTAGGTATCAAACTAAAAGTCATATATTCTTTTGTAACTGGATGCACAAATCCAATTTTGTATGAGCATAAACCTAAATCATCACATTTATTTTTAGCACCATATTTTAAATCACCATAAATAGGATGACCAATAGACGCAAAAGATAATCTAATTTGGTTATATCTACCACTTTCTAAATTAACAAGCACATAGGTATTAATACCATCATTATTAATAAGCTTATAATCTAAATGTGACATCTTACCATTTTTATCAATGATAGCTCTATTATCTTGTTTAGATATCTTTATATCAATACAACCATCTTTATCTAAAATACCCTCTACATATGCAAGGTATTTTTTTTCAAATTCATGTTCCATGATGCTTTTAGAAAGTCTACTTGCCGCCTTAGATGTTTTTGCAAGCACCATAATACCATTAACACGTCTATCAAGTCGATGTACAAGTCCCAAATACACATTACCTGCTTTATTATATTTTCTTTTTAGATATTCTTTTACTATCTCATTTATAGAAAAATCATCAGTTTCATCTTTTTGGCTCAATACATCTTTTTCTTTATTTACCACAATTATATGATTATCTTCATATAATACTTCTAAATTACTAACATAATATTCAAAATCTTTCATTAGTACTCATCCACTGCCTTATTAATAGAATCATATATCTTATCAATATCATTATTTTTAATGATATTCCATTTATTATTTTTCTTAATATATATGTTCATTAAATCATCATTAAATTCAATCAATAAAAAAGCATTCAATCTTTTAAATACCATTTTATTCTTATATCCATATAAGCTAATCTCTTCTGATATATCTAAAACATAATCGATGATTTTCATGCATATATTTTTATATTTAGAATCGATATTAGCATCAAATGAATTTAAATTCATTTTTCTACTGATATTTGATTTATTTAAAATCGCATTATTCTTATATTTATTTAATGTGTATAATTCAATATCATATGGAAGATGGCTAATTGCGTTATAATCATTCTTATTTAAATTACTAGCGATTATTATTAGATATGGATCGAAGATAACATCCTTAATAAAATCATTAATCATATCACTAACAATAATCTTGAATTCACTTAAATGATTTTTAATATAATCAATATGATTCAAACCCTCTTTTATTAAAGCAGCATCTCTATCATATCTAAATTCTATTAAAGCTAATCTTTTATTATCATCTAAACATAGATATTCAATATAATCATTATTATTATCATTAATAAAATATTTCTCTTTTAATATAACAAGACCCATCATTTTAGAAATCTTTTCTTTAAATAAAACTCTATATAATGATTGATCAATTCTATCTTCTTTTTCAATTTTTTCTTTATTTAAATTCAATAATTTAATATCCATATAATTCACCTAATTAAAATTATACACTATAATTTGAAATATGTAAAATAAAAGTAGTATTAAAATTATTAATACTACTATTATTTTTATTCTTCTTTGTTTTCTTCTTCTTGATTATTAACTTCTGCATTATCAACTTCTGTATTAGTATCATTTACTTGATAATCTTCTTCATTTACAGCTTCAGCTTCTTCTTCATTATCTAAGTCTTCTTGATGAACGTAAGTAATAGGTTTAGTAACTAATTCTTTATCAATTCGCTTAAAAGGTTTAGCTTTAGCTTTTTCCATAATGATATTAACTAAAGTATCATAATCACCTTCTACGATCTTATTAGGATCCTTTTCAATAATGATAGGTTGTTTTTGAACATATAAGAAGAAATATTGAGGTATTTCCACAATATCAGTAACATATGCCCAATCATAAGGGAATGGTTCGCCTTTTTTATCCTTAGAATCGATTTGAAGTGTTACTTCTCTTTCAGTAACAGTAACTGATAATTCAACAACTTTTGGATTCTTATAGAAATGCATTGTGATATTCTTATCAATAACCTTTTCGAAACAAATTGATTGATAGATAAAATATACACCAAATAATGCGAAAATTCCAGTTAATACTAATCTCATTGGTTCAATTGTATCTTGAGTGAAAGCAACATATGCAGTATAGCCCGCAAATCCAAATGATAAAAGTCCCATAATGATATACACAATTCTAAAATGTTTACGATACATCATATTGTACATATTGAAATATTTCATAGTACGATAATCATATCTTGTTTTTGTTTTTACAACAGGACCATTATATTCTTCAACTGTCTCTTCTTGAACTGTATCACTTGTTTGTGCATCTTCAGCTTCTACAGCTTCAACTTCTTCTTTTTCTTCATTTAATTCTTCAAGCACTTCATTTTCTAAATTTTCGCTTGTTTTTTCTAAATCTTTTTCGTCAGCCATTTTAATCTCCTTTTTAACGCTATCAATATTATAACATAATTATTATTAAATTAAAATAAAAATGTTTTAAAAAAGTTAAAATAGGTTTATAATATATGTGTAAAAGAGGTGAAACTATGTCAAAAAAAGTATTTATTAGCGCTGATATTGAAGGTGTCAACAACGTATTAACCTGGGATGAAACAGAACTTGATAAACCAGAATACCCAAGATATCGTAAACTAATGACTCAAGAAGTAAAAGCAGCATGTGAAGCTGCCCATAATTTAGGCTATGAAGTATTTGTGAAAGATGCACACGATAGTGCAAGAAATCTGCTTGTAGAAGACCTACCTGAATATGTTACATTACATCGTGGCTGGCAAGGATGTCCTGCATCAATGATGGCAGGTTTAGATGAATCATTTAGTGCTGTTATTTATATTGGCTACCATAGTGCAGCTAATACTAATGGCAATCCTTTATCACACACAATGACAACAAGAGTAAATCATATCAAAATCAATGGTAAAATTGCATCAGAATTCCTAATGAATTCATATTATGCATCATACAAAAAAGTACCAATTGCGTTTTTAAGTGGTGATGAAGCACTCACAAAAGCTGTAAAAGAAGAAAATGACAATATCGAAGTTGTTGCTACTAAAAAAGGCCTTGGAAACGCAATAATGTCAAAGCATCCGGATAAGGTATATAAAGAAATATATGATGGAGTTACAAAGGCCTTATCAAAGGATTTAAAAAATAATCTATTAATGCTACCACAAAGCTTTGATATCGATATTGAATTTAAAAACCATCAAGAAGCATATTCTAAATCATTCTTCCCTGGATGCAAATATGTAAATCCAAATCGTTTACTATTTAGTTCAAATGATTATTATGAATGTGCAGTAATGTTTAAATTTGTGGTATAAAAAAAGAACTCGAAAGAGTTCTTTTTTTTCATACTATTTTAAACCTCTCATTAATGCCATTGCATCAATAGCTTTTTCTTTATCAGCATTAGAAATTTTAGCAACTTTTCCTTTGTACTTAACTTCTAAACTAGCCTCAATAGTACCTTGTGCGTCTTCTTCCTTGATTTCAGCTTTAACTGATGCACCAGCAAATGATACATCGGCAACATTAATTGTAACATCAGCTGTCAATTTAGATTCAGAATTTACAAAAGCTTTTTTAGAAAAATCTGCAGAATATGTAACTTTTCCACCTTTGACTTTAGAAATTGTTAATCCATATTCTTTAACTAATGCTTCAATTTCAGCTTTAAGTTCACCTAATTCAGCGCCATTTTCCTCAAGAAGTTGTTTAAAACTCTTACTGTTTTTGCCTTCTAATACAGATTCAATTTCAGCTTTTTGTTCTGCAGTTAATGCTTCTGCAGCAACTAATGTAGATAAATCTAATTTAAGAATCTTTTCATTAACTAATTGAATGATTCCACCAGTAGATGCATCTTCTGAAGCAATGAAATTAGCAAGCTTAGCGTCTAAATTAATTTTTGCATAAGCAACGCCTTCTTCTAAGAATAATTCAATTGTAGATTTAGCGAATTTTTGCTCTTCACCGTTTTCACCAGG
Source organism: Bacillota bacterium (assembly GCA_016280895.1). Lineage (GTDB taxonomy): Bacteria > Bacillota_I > Bacilli_A > ML615J-28 > CAG-698 > RGIG3506. Next base: position 1,143 of record JAEEHM010000110.1, on the reverse strand, counting down.
AATAGTTCCACTTAATTCAACTTTAGCGTTGAAAGCAAATGCTTTAAGAACATCTAAAGTAGTTTCTAATTTAGCATCCTTATCAAATGATTCGTTTAATTCAATAGAACCTTTTACATCAATTTTTTGATCTTTCCCAGTTTCATCTTTTCCACTCACATTAGCTTTGAAAGTTAGTTTTGCAGAAGTAGTACTAACTTCTTTGACTGGTGTTTCTGATAATGCAACGGCATATAAAGAATCAACAACTTCTGCTTCGTCTGTTGTTTTTTCAATCTTCAATTCCTTTTCTTCACCTGTAGTCGGATCCTTGTAAGTAACTTTTGAATTTTGACATCCACATAATCCAAATATGCAAAGTCCAATAATAAAAATAAGAGATAATAATTTTTTCATTTAACTTCCTCCTTTATCTCATATATATTTCAACAATACAATTCTTTTTATTCTGTCTTATCTAAAGAAATAATACCAGTTTTTGTTAAAACCTTATGTTTTCTAAAATATTCTAATTCTTCTTCACTTATCAATTTCTTTTCTAATAAAACATCAACAACCTTCATATTATTACTAGCTGCAATATGATTTATTTCTTGACATAAATTAGAACCAAGCTTAGGTTCTAAAATAGTTAAAATATAATCATCAAAATCACTCATGTCACTAACGCCATAAACCTCAAGACCTTCTAAACATTTCTCTCTTAAAGTTCTTACAGCTCTTCTAATAAAATTCAAGTTTTCAAATAAACAAGCAAGTACGATTGGAATGTTTACATTAAATTCCATTTCACCAGCCTCAGTAGCACGTGCTATTGTTAAATCATTACCTTCCATATAATAAACAACTTGTTCAACCATTTCTAATACTACTGGATTAATCTTACCAGGATTTACAGGTGAACCTGGTTGAATCTCAGGAAGTTTTGCTTTTTTATAGCAGCATGAAAGTAATTTTAAGTCATGAGCATTCTTAAGTAAATTAAGTGAGAAAGCCTTAATTGTTGAAGATAAATATGCAAAGCAGTCTAAGCTTCTTGTGCAGTCAACCATATTTTTAGATTGATAGAAATCTTCACCAGAAAATTCAGCTAAATATTTAACAACCTTCTTTTGATATTTTAAATCAGCATTAATACCAGTA
>JAEEHM010000109.1 GCA_016280895.1 Bacillota bacterium | reverse complement strand
TTATCTTGTTTGTGGTAACATTGCTTTATAAGATTCCAGGCTTTGGTGCAAATATTGAAAACTTCATGAAAGCACAAATTAATCTTGATGATGATACTTATATGTCACTTACTAAATGGGTTTATGTCAACAATCCAGTTTTAAAAATTGTCAGCAATATGAGCTTTTCTGAATTATTGAAGGGCGTTACTGGTGGAGGCTCTTCAAGTGAAATGGCAATTTATTTAAAAACTTTACACAATTATTACAAAATTTAATAGATTTTTAATATTTATGTAGTATAATATGAGACATAAATAAGTAAGAAAAAAGGGAGGATTATATAATGAAAAAATTATTAAGTTTCTTATTTATCTTCGTTTGTGCATTTACTCTTGCTGCTTGTACTAACAAAGACAATGGCAAAGAAGAATCTACAAAGATTACAGTAAATTTTGAAACAAACGGTGGAAGTGCTGTTGCTAGCACAACAGTTGATACTACAAATGCTAGTTCATTTGTATTACCAGCTAATCCAACTAAAGAAGGATATGCTTTTGATGGATGGTATTTAGATCAAGCATTCACTACTCCATTTACTGCTTTAGGTGCTGATTTAAATAACGTTACTTTATATGCAAAATGGATTGAAGATGGAAAAGGATTAAGCGCAAGTGTTAATGTTGCATTTGCAGTTAAACTTGATACTTCAGAACCTCAATATGATTATGATGATGAAGGACAAAAAGTTGAACTTGATCCAATTGAAACACATGTTGATTTAAATGCTAATCTTCAATTAAGTGCTTTAGTTGAAACAACAGAAGTTGAAAATTTAGATGATTTAAAAGCTAGTTTAGCTTTAACTTTAACTTTAAAAGACAATGCTAATACTGAATCATATGGTTCAGAAGAAGCTGATGCGGTAATGAATCAATTATTAGCTACTCCAGTTGTATTAAATCTTTATGTTAATGGTGGCTATGCATATGCATCATATGGTATGGTTTCATACAAAGTTAAACTTGCTGATTTAGTTGAAGCTTTACAAGCTAAATTAGAAGAAGGTTTAGATTCTCTTGGTGAATCTGCTGGTATTGAACTTGAAATTCCTGAAACTGCTGATGATGCAATGGAATACATTTTAGGAAAAGTAACAGAATTAGTTGATCAATATTCAATTGATATGGGCTTAGTTGGTGAATTAATTGAAAAATTAGTTGCATTTATTCCAAGTGCTAAAGTTGAAAATGGTAAGACTATTTATGAAATCACTCAAGCTGATTTAGAAGCTGATTTAGATTCATTAGCTGCATGGGTAGATGAAAAAGCTCTTGAAATTTCTACTCAAGTTTATACAGTAATTAATAGTATTGTTTCACAAATGTTCAATCATCCAGTTGCTGAATACACTGATGAAGAAACAGGTAATGTATTCTCACTTGAAAAAGCTGGTTGGACTGATAAAGATGGTAAATTCCATAGCTTTACAGAAGATTTCGAAGAAGAAAACTTCGGTGAATATAATGAACAAAATAATACTTATAATGCATATATGTTAAATGCATATTTCAAAGTTGAAAATAATGCTTTAGTTTCAATTACATACACTGAATATGAAGAATTAAAGATTGGTACAACATTTACTGATCCTGAAGGCAATGTATACACTTATGGTGGATTATCATACACTGATAAAGATGGTAAAGTTGTTTCATTAACTGAAAACTTTGATGCTTTAGTAAGTGCTAATGTTGGTTACATTGATACAGATAACAATACATTCCATGTATTTGCAACTAATGATATAATTGATATGGAAGCTAAAGAAATCTATGATGAACAAGCACATGCTATTGCTGAATCTGCTGAATCATTAAAAGAAGGAATCAAAAACTTACTTCCTTTATTCAAAGCTGCAGTTACAATTAATAAAGCAAGATTAGAATTAACTGATAATTCTGCTGCATTAAATTTAGATTTCGCATTTGATTCTACACCATTAAAAGAAGCAGAACTTCTTGATGAAGATGTTAAATTAGCTGTTAAATTAACATTTAATTTACAATTTGCTAAATCAAGTGCTAAAGTAACATATCCAGATTTATCTGGTGCTATTGATATGACTGATGCTGTTTTATCAGAAATCAATGGTGATACTCCTGCTGTTGAAGAAGGCGAATAATCAATGATATTAAAGAACTTAAGTGATCTTTATCTTAAGTTCTTTTTGTCATTTAATATTAATAAAATTAAATCTTGACTTTAAATACTAAATGTAGTATAATATGTATGTTGCGAAAGCAACCGCACAGAGATGGTTAAAAAAATTAGTGATAATTACCATAATGGCGTGTCTTAAAATATTTAAATAAGGAGGTATGCACATGTTCGCAATTATTGAAACTGGTGGTAAACAATATCGTGTTCAAGAAAATGACTTCGTATTTGTTGAAAAATTAGAAGCTAATGAAGGCGATTCAGTTGTATTTGACAAAGTTTTAATGGTAAATGACAAAGTTGGTGCTCCATATGTAGAGGGTGCTAAGGTTACTGCTAAAGTCGAAGCTCAAGGTAGAGCTAAGAAGGTTATTGTTTTCAAATACAAATCTAAGAAGAATTATCATAAGAAACAAGGTCACAGACAACCATTTACTAAAGTTCAAATTACTTCAATTGAAGGTTAATTATGATTTTAGTTGATGTTTTAAAAGATGGTGGAAGCATTAAAGAAATTAAAGTAAAAGGTCATTCTGGCTATGATGAGATTGGTAAAGATATCGTGTGTAGTTCAGTTTCGACTGCTGTAATACTCACTGCTAATTTACTTGAGAGATTAAATATTGATTTTGAATGTATTAGTGATGAAAAGATCCCATTAATTTCTTTAAGGATTAAGAATGTAGATAGTAATGATTTAGTCAATACTATTTTAGAAAACCTTGTAGATAATTTATCTAAGGTTCAAGAAGAATACAATAAGTATTTAAAAATAAATATTAAATAGGAGGTAAGCTCATGCTATTATTAAATATTCAATTTTTTGCATCTAAGAAAGCTGCTGGTTCTACTAAGAATGGTCGTGATTCAAGAGCTAAAAGATTAGGTGCTAAGAAGAGCGATGGTGAATTTGCATCTGCAGGTTCTATCATTTACCGCCAAAGAGGAACTAAGATTTTACCAGGAAACAATGTTGGTATTGGTGGAGATGATACATTATTCGCAACAATTAGTGGATATGTAAAATATGAACGTAAAGGAAAAGATAAAAAACAAGTTTCTGTTTACGAAGAAAGATAAAATTATGCTACATATTTTGTAGCATTTTTTTAAAGATTTTTGATATAATTTAATTAATTAATTGATCAATCAATTAATTGATTTTTAGAAAGGAGTAAATATGTTTGTAGATGATGTCACATTCACAATAAAAGCTGGTAATGGTGGCAATGGAAATGCAAGTTTTCGTCATGAACATGGTGTTGAAAAAGGTGGCCCCTTTGGTGGTAACGGTGGACGTGGTGGAAATATCATTTTTGTTGGTGATGAAGGTCTAACTACCTTACTTGATTTGAAATATCGTCATATAATTAAGGCTGAAAATGGTCAAAATGGTATGACAAAGAATATGTTTGGACGTGCAGGCTTAGATACATACATCAAAGTACCAATCGGTTCAGTTGTTTACGATAATGATAAAAACATCATCCTTGCTGATATTACTAGAAATAAACAAGAAGTAATAGTTGCTAAAGGTGGTAAGGGTGGAAGAGGTAATACCGCATTTGCGAATGCTCATGTTACTGCTCCAATGTATGCAGAAAATGGTGAACCAGGTGAGGAAATCAATGTAAGAGTTGTACTTAAAATTCTTGCTGATGTAGGACTTGTTGGTTTTCCAAGTGTTGGTAAGTCAACATTAATATCTGTATCTTCAGCTTGTAAACCTAAAATTGCTGATTATCCATTTACAACTTTAGTTCCTAATATTGGTGTTGTTAGAGTATCTGATGGATCTAGCTTTGTGATGGCAGATATGCCAGGTTTAATTGAAGGTGCAAGCTTAGGTGCAGGTTTAGGTATTCAATTCCTTAAACACATTGAAAGAACAAGAGTTTTAATTCATGTTGTTGATATGGCACCAATGGATGGTAGAGATCCATATGATGATTATCTAAAAATAAATAAGGAATTAGAAAATTATAATCCTAAATTATTATTGCGTCCCCAAATTATTGCATGTAATAAAATGGATATGCCAGAAGCACAAGATAATTTCAATGAATTCAAAGAAAAGGTTAAAGATGTTGAAATTATTCCAATTAGTGCCTATACAAGAATGAATATCAATTTATTATTAGATAAAGCAGCTGAATTATTAAAAACTACTACACTTGATGAGTTTGAAGAAAATGATATTGATAAGGTTGTTGAATATCGTTTTGAAAAACCAGAAGATCCATTCACAATTGAAAAGACAGAAGAAGGAATCTACAATGTAGTTGGTCCGGAAATCAAGAGATTATTTGATGCAACTAATTTTGATAAGGATGAGAGCGTTAGAATGTTTGCACGTAAGCTTAGATTATTAGGTGTTGATGCAAAACTAAGAGAACTTGGTGTTAAAAATGATGATACTGTTTTAATATTAGGCTATGAATTTGAATTTTATGATTAAGTTTACTTTTTTAAGTAAACTTTTTTTATCATATTATTTGCATAATGTTAACAAAGGTAATATAATACTATCAACAAACACTTAGTTTGTGAATATGAGTATATGAAAGGAGATTATATTATGAAAATTTACAAAAATTCACATGAACTAATTGGCAAAACACCAATACTTGAACTTAATAAGACGAAAGGAGAATATAATCTTTGTTCATGTATTTATGCTAAATTAGAATATTTCAACACTACAGGATCTGTAAAAGATAGAATTGCGCTTGCGATGATTGAAGATGCTATTAAAAACAATAAACTACAAAAAGGTGGTTTAATTGTTGAACCTACAAGTGGTAATACTGGAATTGGTATTGCATCTGTTGCAACATCAATGGGATTTAGAGCTAAAATTGTAATGCCAGAGACAATGAGTGTCGAAAGAAGACAATTAATAAAAGCATACGGAGCTGAGGTTATTTTATCTGATGGTAAGCTTGGTATGAAAGGTGCAATCGCTAAAGCAAAGGAAATTGCGGAAGCTGAAGGTGGCTTAATCTTAGGCCAATTTGATAATCCTGCAAATGTTGAAGCACATTATAGAACAACAGGACCAGAGATCTATGAAGACTTAGATGGAAAAGTTGATGTCTTTGTAGCTGGTGTTGGTACTGGTGGAACTATTACTGGTGTAGGAAAATATCTAAAAGAAAAAAATAAGAATGTAAAGATTTTTGCTGTTGAACCTGCATCATCTCCAGTCTTATCTCAAGGCATAGCTGGACCACATAAGATTCAAGGAATTGGCGCTGGCTTTGTACCTGCAATTTTTGATAGAAATGTTATTGATGAAATAATCACTGTAAGTAATGAAGATGCTTTTGCAACATCAAAGAATTTTGGTAAAACTGAAGGTGTTTTAGTTGGAATTTCTGCTGGTGCAGCATTATTTGCAGCTATTAGCCTTGCAAAGAAAGAAGAATATAAAGGTAAAAATATCGTTGTATTATTACCTGATAGTGGTGATAGATATTTATCTACAGATTTATTTAAAGACTAATGCTAAGATTTTCTTAGCATTTTCTTTTTTTACTTTAAAAAACGGATAAAGTGTGGTATAATAGTTTTATATTGAAATATAATATTTTGGAGGAAGCAAAATGTATAATATCATAATCATTGGTGCTGGCGTTGTCGGTGCCCAAGTAGCTAGAAGACTAGCTCGATATAAACTTGATATTCTCGTTTTAGAAAAAGAAAATGATGTTGGTGATGGAGCAAGTTCTGCTAATAGCGCAATTGTGCATTCAGGATATGATCCAGAACCAGGCACTTTAAAAGCAAAATTAAATGTGCTAGGTAATAAAATGTACGACGAAATCTGTGCTGATTTGGATGTGGAAATGGAACGTATTGGTTCTTTAACACTTTCAAACAGTGAAGAAGATGATAAAACATTACAAGACTTGTTAGAACGAGCTAAAATTAATGGAGTAGAAGCAAGATTAGTATCAAAAGAAGAATTAAAGGAAATGGAACCTAATATTACATCAAAAGCAAGAGGTGCTTTATTTGCACCTAGTGCTGGTATTATTAATCCATTTGAATTGGTTGTTGCTTTAATGGAAAACGCAATGGACAATGGTGTTAAATTACACTTGTCTGAAGAAGTAAAATCAATTGAGAAAAAGGATAATTCTTATCTTGTAAAAACTAACAAGGGCGAATATGAAACTGATTATGTAATTAATTGTGCAGGTTTATATTCAGATAAGGTAAGTGAAATGGTTAATCCTAAATTCTTCACAATTATTCCAAAACGTGGAGAATATTATGTTTTAGATCATTTTGATAATAATTATGTAAAACATACCTTATTTAATGTACCATCTGCAAAAGGTAAAGGTGTACTTGTATCACCAACTACCCATTATAATTATTTAGTTGGTCCATCAAGTGAAGTAGTAGATGAAAGAGATGATGTATCTACTGATGCTGAAACACTTGCAAATGTGAAAGAAAAAGCATATGATTTAGTTGATAATCTTCGTATGGACAAACAAATTCGTCAATTTGCTGGTATGAGAGCAGTATCAGATATTAATCATGGTGATTTTATTATTGAAGAAACATCGCATCATTTCATTAATTGTGCTGGTATTCAATCTCCTGGTTTAGCATCAAGTCCAGCAATCGCATTAATGGTTGATGAAATGATTAAAGATAAGGAATTAAAAGAAGATTATAATCCAAAGAGAAGACCATTATATCGTCTAAATAAATTATCATTTGCAGATAGACAAAAATTAATTAAAGAAAATCCTTTATTTGGTCACATTGTATGTCGTTGTGAAAAAGTGAGTGAAGCTGAAGTAATTGACGCAATTAGACGAAATTGTGGTGCTAGAACTATCAAAGGTGTTAAAAAGAGAGTAAGACCAGGCTTTGGTAAATGCCAAGGTGGATTCTGTGAGCCTTTAATTTTAAATATTTTAGCTAAAGAATTAAATAAAGATAAAACTGAAATCACTTATGGAAAGGACGGCTCTTATATTTTAATTGGCCGTACTAAGGGTGAATAAGATGGAATATAAGAATTATGATTTAGTTATAATTGGTGGTGGTTCAGCAGGTCTTGCTGCTGCAATTTCTGCTTATGATAATGGTATTAAGAATCTAATTATCCTAGAAAAAGAGAATTATTTAGGTGGTATCTTACTACAATGTATTCACAATGGCTTTGGCCTACATACTTTTAAAGAAGAACTAACAGGACCTGAATATGCATCTCGTTTTGAAAATGAAGTAAATAAAAGAAATATTCAATATTCACTAAATTCAATGGTTTTAAATATTGAAAAAGAAAATGATGAATTATATGTTACTTATTCTAATTCTATTGATGGTCTTGTAAAAGTCCATACCAAAGCAATCGTCACATCAACTGGCTGTTCCGAAAGAACAAGAGGTGCCATTGGTATCAATGGTGATAGATCAAGTGGTGTAATGACAGCTGGTATGGCCCAAAAATATCTAAATATTGAAGGCTACATGGTAGGTAAAAAGGTATTTATCTTAGGTAGTGGTGATATTGGATTAATCATGGCTCGTCGTATGGTCCTTGAAGGTGCTCAAGTATTAGGTGTTGCGGAATTAATGCCATATTCTAATGGCTTAAATCGAAATATTGTGCAATGTTTGAATGATTACAATATTCCACTATACCTACATCATACAGTTAAACAAGTAATTGGTAAAAAGAGAGTTGAAAAAGTAATTATTTGTGAAGTTGATGACAATTTAAAATTCATTCCTGGTAAAGAAAAAGAATTTGAATGTGATACTCTACTTTTATCAGTAGGCTTACTTCCAAATAATCCACTACTTGAAGATTTAGGCGTAAAAATGCATCCACGTACACGTGGTCCAATTGTGGATGAATCTCTACAAACTAGTGTAAAAGGAATATTTGCGTGTGGAAATAGCTTACATGTTCA
>JAEEHM010000108.1 GCA_016280895.1 Bacillota bacterium | reverse complement strand
GGTGGCTTAATGCTCCTATATGGTGTTGAAGAAGTATTATTTGAAGTTATATTCCATGGTAAGAACTTCTGGAAATGTGAAAAGACATATCTTGGTTTAGTGGAATTAATATTAGGTACTACATTATTCTTCTTCCCACTTGAAGCAACCGCGGAAGAAGTAGTGAAGATGACATGTGTTATCTGGGCTGCTTGGTCAATTATTAGAGAAGCCTTTGAAATTAGAGAACTCGTTGTTGAAATCAAATCTGTTGTTTTAACAATCATTAGTGGTATTGAATCTGTAGCAGTCATAGTGTTATCTGTGATGTTGATCTTAGAACCAGGCGAACACCATGCGATGATTCACTTATATCTCTTATTAGCAGAACTTGTGTTAACACCACTGGTGCCATTGCTTGATGAAGTAATTCAAGAGAAAAAACATAAAGAATAAATATCATTTACGAGATAACAAAAAAGATCACAATAGTGATCTTTTCTTTTGGGTATTAAAAAGAATTATTTCTTTTTCTTTTGAATGCCGAGAATCTTGGATCTCATTTCATTGTATTCTTCTTCAGAAATAATTTTTTCATCCAACAAATTATGCAATTTAGTTAATCTTTCGATCTTGTCATCAAAATCTGATTCGCTTGCAGTAGTTTCGCCCCTTCTTACTAAGAAAGCAATGAAATCGAATAATAAGCCTAGGAAAATTAGACCAGAGCCAATTAATCTGACAAGGTTATCAAGTGTCATGGCTCCAACTGCGCCGCCAATCAATAAACCTAAACCCACTTTTTTAAATAATGGATGGTCATCAGTGAATGAAGCAACAACACCAATTGCAACCGCTATGATTACAAGGCCATTAATTGTTTCGAATAATACATTGATGAAGTGTCCTTCGTTGTCATAAATGTATGTCGGATAAAATATTGATCCGATGAGCGCTAACAAACCAAGGACATAAAAAACACGCGCAATAATTTTTAAAGCTTTCATGAATACCCCTCCTTTATTTACATTTTAACTTTTTGTGTTTTAATTGTTCAATAATTCGGTTCATGAAACAGTTAATTGCCACATATGAACAATGTATGTTTTATCATAGATAATTACATATAAATGGCCATTAGCAAGTGGTAAAATTCAATTAATAGAATAAGTATTAGAGGCATAATTATGGGGAAAAAATACGATCAATACCGCCAAGAGATTTATTCACTAGACAACTTGATTAACACTGTTACAGATAAAGAACGCAAATTGGAATTAATTGATCAAAACATTCAATTAAACCAAGAATACATAAGAGTGTTAAAAAGACCAATTCCAGTCAAAATAGTTTTCTGTGTTATCTTATCTCTCATTTACCTTCTAGGTTTAATGATTTTCCTTCCACAAATTATAATTAGAAAAAATAAAATTGCGGCGTGTGAGAGAAGAATCACTTACCTTCGACAACTAAAACAAGAATTACAAAGAAACGAATAATTTAAAAACCCACAAAGTGATGTGGGTTTTTTAAACTCTGCATAATTTTCATTGCCAAAATAGAAGGCTGTACTATTTTAATAGTATTTATTATATCAATATGATATAATAAAAAAGAGAAATATTATGTCAGATGTAAGAGTGCCTTGTATACCTTGGTATGAAGCTATGTGGTTTGTTGATCACGATGGAGTTATAGAAGATTGCTTCACCGAAGACTTTAAAACAGAAGAAGAATTACTATCCTTCTATGAACTTCATAAAAACGATAAAGAAAAATACGGTTGGAAAATCACCAAACGTGGATATGGTTTTAGAGTATTAAAAAACTACCTAAAGAAAAGAGGCTAATAATGTATGAGATGGGAAATCAAATATTATTTAAGTGAAACACAAAAAAGAAGTAAAGTTGCCGGATTTAAGGAAACCATCAACGGTGATAGACGCTTTGCTGAAACATGGGCTAAAAATAAAATAAGTCATTCTAATTTCGTGGCATTTGATATAGAGCAAAAATAAAATGAAAAACATTTTCGATTACGCAACTAAAGAATTGAGCCAAGACGCTTTTTTAAGATGGTTCTTAGAAAGCGATATAGATGATAGTGGAAAAAAGCTATTGTCGGCATTCACTGGTTTAGAATCCAACAAGATATCTAATATTCATACAAAAGCACAAATAAAGAAAATAGATATTCTTGTCGAATTTATATATGAGAATAAAGAGTGTGTCTTAATTATCGAAGATAAAATTGAATCAAATCAACACGACAATCAATTAAATAGATATTCTGAAATAGTTAAAAAGAAATATGAAAATGCAAATCAATATTTCGTATATTACAAGCCTCGTTTTTTAAATGATGAAGAGCCAATAAACAATGAATGGATTGGCTTTGGATTAGAAAGAATCCATAATTTCTTTTCTCAATACTTGCATCACACCAATTTAATAATACATTCATATGCGTTATATATTGATGCAATTTATAAAAAAATGACTACGACCTCAACTCTTCCTATTTCTGAATGGGATTATCTCGATGCCTTATCTTTCTTTGAAAACAAGGTTGAGAAAATCTTTAGAAAATATCATGTCGGTGAAAAAGCCAGCGAAAAGAAGATTTATCAAGGTCATTATGCTAGCAACAAAATTTATTTTTCTTTCAAAAACGAAAAGTTATATCGAAAGGTATACCCTTTAATTGAATTTGTTTTCAGGAAAAATAATGATTATATAAATCTTTATGCGCATATATGTTTTAGAAAAGATGATGTTTGGAGTTGGAAATGGTGCAAGGAAACTAACGACCTTTCAAATAAAGAATTCGTAAAACAAATTAGAGAAGTATTTATTAAATCCGGTTTTAAGAAAAGAGGCAATTTAGACAACGAAAGAACACAGACCTTTGGCGTTAGTAAATTGTCAAAAAATCAATCATTAGAAAACCTTGAACAAGATATCGAAAAAATAATTAAATCATTTGTTGAGTTCTTTAAAGAGTTTGAGAATAATTATTGATCTTTATCATAGAGATTTACACATCAATGACCTCTAACAAGAGGTAAAATACAATTAATAGTTGGATGAAAAATCATTCAACTATTTTTGTTTAAAATTGGAGTATATATTTTTTTATTTGCAAAATTATTAATTGGATTAAAGACACATTTTTGTAGCATAACTGCTAATGCAAAGCATACAAAATATACTAATAACGCTTTTAGCCATTTTTCGTTTGTTGGAAAATGATTTAAGAATCTGGCGTGTATTAAATACATAACAAAACT
>JAEEHM010000107.1 GCA_016280895.1 Bacillota bacterium | reverse complement strand
TGATGCATATGTTTCATTATCTTTTTCTTGTAAATATTTAACACTTGAACAACCAGTTGCATTAGATTGTCCATATAATAATATTACTCTTACTTTCTCACCATTACCATCACTTAAATTATCATTAATTGAAAAAGTAGTAACTGCACCTAATAATTCTTTCTTTTTACAAGATGACAATGATAATATACTCAATAATAAAATTATAATAAGTAATATTTTCTTCATATAAAATATTCTCCTATATATTATTTCAATACATTTATTTGATATTTAATATCTTTTTTAATTCATCATTTTTATAGCCTTCATCGCCTAAGTATTTTATATTATGAGCTTCATTAATTCTTTGTATTGCTTCTTCAATATCTAAACTATGATATGCTTCATAAAGTCTACATAACTCATCAAACTTGATATACTTATAAATTTGTTTAGTACTTATCTCATAAGTATAAGCCCAATATCTTAATAAATAGCCAATCCATGCTAATACTTTAGGTGAAGCCTTACTGCTCCCTTGTTCATAATTACCTTCCTTCTTTAATTCCTCAATAGCACCTTCTACATCTAAAGATTCTGATATAAAACTTTTTTTATCCATCCTTTTTGCTAATTGAGAAAACGCAAATTTTTTATAAAAATAAGCAGATGAACAAGGAAGCCTCTTTATGCTTAGTTCAAATAAATTAGACTGGTAACTAGCAAGTAATAGTCCTGTATCATCTATTTTTTTCATATTAAAATCTCCTCTATGTATTTTCCTATACCTGCATATTTACGTTTTGCTAATATCATTTTAGCTTTGCCGACGTTTCGGTCTGATTCCTTGTCCAACTCATATTGGTTCTTTTCTTCCACACACAAAAAGGATTCTTTAATAATTCTAACATTGTTATCAAGTGTTTTATCATTTAAAATAACAACTTGCTTTCCTAAACGATTTGCTGATAAAGCATTTATACATTGTTCATCAGTAATTCCACCTTCAATGAAATCATTAATAATGGCATACATTGAATTATCTGCAATAGGAGCAACTATAACATCAACATCTTTAATAGAATCTATTAATTCTTTTAAATATGAAGAATCATTATAATCTTCAATTCTACCTCTGAAATAAGCAACTAAAATCATCCATTCCTTGCTTACATCAAAATATTTGATGTTAAGTTTATCTATACTCTTAAGTTCAATAATATACAGAAGTGAATTAGGATAATTAGATACAAAACTCACAGCTTGTTTAACTGATTCTCCTAAATAGAATCCTTTTCCGAAATCTTTTTTTTCATTGCTTTTTTCAATTGTTAAAGGACCATCAATACCACTTTTAGAACCATGAAATAATACTAAAGTATTTTTAGATGCTTTAGATTTATATAATTCTTCATCAATTAAATTTAGTTTTATTCCTTTACTATATATGTAAGAATAAATCTTATTCAATGTTAACGCATTTGGATAATTTTCATTATTAATCCATCTAGATAATGTGATCCTACTCACACCTAATTCCATTGCTAATTCTTCATTGGTGTAATTCAATAATATTTTTACCTTTTTCAAATCTTCACTCAAATTTACATTCATATTATTATCCTCTATTCTACTAATATTATATAACATAATTTTATATTCGTCAACAACTATGTAACATTTGTGTCATTTTTTATGTATCACTTGTTACATTGTTGTTTTATAATATAAAAATAGTTCTACATAATTTGTAGAACTATTATATTATTCAACATAAAAAATAGTATTCTTGCCAAATGCATTGAATGCAAAACCAAATTTTAAAAATAATGGCATATTTTCAAAAGCATCAAATGTTGTTCTTTCAATGAATTCTTTAATACTAATGTTCTCAATGAAATAGTAAAGTTTTTGTAGACACAAAAATTAGAAAATAAATAATTTTTATCTAAAATTGTAATTATTTAAAATAATAGTCTCTCCATCAGTTGCTGATATTATACATGCACGATAAGGAGATTTTGAATTCCAATTTACAAATGCGAAAGTAACACTAACTTCTTTTCCTAATAATTCATCAAAGATAGAATATTGACTACCACTACCAGCATATAAATAAATATCTTTACCATCTTTTTCTTTAGCAAGGTAGTAGTTAGTAGAGTGAGTACCCTCTACCTTATTGATATAACAATTACATACATATACATTAGTAGTTTGATCAATCATTAAGTCACTTAATTTTTCAAGTACTTGATCAAAGCTTAAATCGGTAATAAATGTATCATCACTATAAGTATTATCACCTAATAAATTAAGTACAAGGCTAGCATTTTCTACATAGATTTGACCAACCATTGTGTTAGGATTATTAGTCTTATGATTCTTAGTGCCTTTAATTACAATATCATTACCAAGTGCAATTGTTTTAATTGTTGCAGAATCAGTTAAAACAGCAATTATTCCAGTACCATCATTTAAATAGAAACCTGTTTGGTTAACAGTACCACTCATAACAATACCTCTTAATGTAACTTCGGTTCCATCTTCACTATCAATAGCATCTTTAATAGATATTGTTGTAGGAATATCTTTAAAGTCAATATTAATATCAATTACTAAGTCTTTTT
This sequence comes from Bacillota bacterium, assembly GCA_016280895.1. Lineage (GTDB taxonomy): Bacteria > Bacillota_I > Bacilli_A > ML615J-28 > CAG-698 > RGIG3506. The sequence continues at coordinate 2,890 of JAEEHM010000107.1, read as the reverse complement.
TCGCATTATTATAGCTTGCACTCATCTTGATTTGTACTTTTTCATTACCTTTAGAGATATGCATTACTTGTTGATCATTTTCGTTTTTAAATTCAACTAAGTTTGAGTTAATAACTTGATATTCAACTTGAACATTTTCTGCTTTAATATACTCATTTGAAAAACTTTGTCCAAGTTCTTTAGCTGGATCGGAATTGTACACTTTTAAGAATTGTTTAGCGGCATAATATTCAAGCACGAAATCACATATTTCCTCATCACTTAAACTAAAGTCTTTAGCCTCTTCAACTAAAATAGGCACAAAACGATATATAGCGCCAGCTTTATTTGATTTACAGTTTAAAGCGCTCAAATAAACATCGCAAACTTTGCCATCAAATTCTTTTAAATATGCATAATCCGCACCGTTGCAAAGTGAATATACATAAGAACCTGTAATACCATCTAAATCATCGATATAATAATTAGTAAAACCAACACCAACAGATTCTTTAATTACAGCCTTAACTTTAAAAATATCAGTAGTAATATTATCACTAAGTGGTGTTTCAATTATCTTTTTAACACTTGATTCTTTAATCCAGTTCTTATCAAATTCTTTTGTATCTGTACTTGCAGAAATGAAGTGAGCATCTTGTAATTGAATACTGCCTTGATAACCTAAAAGTTTTGCTTGATTTTGTTCAGACTCTAATATATATGAAGTTCTAGTAGCTGCTACTTTTACACTTTGACCGATTTTCACACGTCCTGCAAGTTCAAGGCCATAAACATAAATAGAGCCACTATCATCAACTAAATAGATACCATTAGGATTCATTCCATTAGCATATGTAATATATGCAACAGTACCTTCAACGATAAGTTTAGTGCCATCTGCACTTGCTCTTGCAGCATCTATTTTCATGCTTTGATAATCATCAAAATTCAAATTTGCTTGATTTGATTCAAATTTAACAAGCCATGCAGCACCCATTTCCGGTTTACCATTATATGTTTTTAAAATACCTTCAATATATACAACATCACCGCTGTAAGGTCTATCTTCCATTTCACTATATTTAAGAGAACCATCACTTGAATAAAGGCCATAAATATATAGATCATTTTCACCATCTGTGATATACATTTCACCATAAAGAGCATTAGAAATAGACTTAACTGTGCCTTTTACATATTTTCTTTCACTGGTTCCATCACTACCCGCATTTTCAGCTACCATAATTGCATCTGTAACTGTAAAATAGATATGTTCATCTTCTTCAACAACTTCTGGGTCATTATTCTTATTATCTTCATTATTCTCTTCCTTTTTACAAGCTGAAAATAATAATACAAAAATTAATATACTAAAAATAATACAAATTTTCTTTTTCATATTTTACCCCTTCACTTCATATATATTATAACTGATTTAAATATGATATGCAATTTATTTATACAAATATAATCATCAAAAAGGCTCTGCTTAGCATACAGAACCTTGTTCTCGTTTTTAGTTTTTATACATTAATTATTTAATCATTATTAATTCGTTTCATTAATTCATTGTAAATATAGGATCTTTGTTTTAAAGAATAGTTATCTAACACAATACCCTCTACATCTTCTTTGTTTTTAATATGGATTAGAATACACGATAAACTATCTACTTGATAAATAAACTCATAAGTATATTCATTTCCTTTTTCCATTATTTGTTTATTTTGAGTATCAAACCCAGCTTGAAGATTAACCAACTCAATAGAATCAATATCTTTATATGCTATCTCAAATCTTTTTTGAGCTTGAGATTTTTTGAATAAACAATCTGATTTTACTCTAATGGTTTCTTTCTTAAAATGACAAATACTTAAAAACATATACATCATATTGAAAACTAAAAAACAAAAAATAATTATAAATGGAATCAAGATATAATCAAAATCTCGTATAAAGAAAACAGCTAACGTAGAAAAAATAAATAAAAATAATAAAAATCTTGTTACTGAACCAAATGATAATCCTATAAATATTTTATTATCCTTACACCTTTTTTCTAATTGAGTATTAATGGAATCATTAGAATTTACTAATTCTTGTTGTTCACCTTTATGCTTTTTATATACAATAATAGATAATATGAATCCTAAAGCCCAAGAAATACTTCCAACAATTTCCATGACCTTCATATATATAAATTGATTGTAAGTTACTTCAGTGTAAACACCATGGCTAAATAGGTAATAATGTCCTTCTACATATTCATTATATGAAGAACTAGCTTCATTAAATGCACTTCCACCTAAAAACACATCAGAAAAGAAAAACACTAACCACGGAATTACAAATAAAATAATTAATAAAGAACTATAGTGTTTTGATTTAATTGCATATATTATTTTAAAAGTTATATCAATTAAGAATATTAATAAAAGCACTATTGTAAAATACATATCATTTTCATCTCCTTATTTGATTAAATTAAATTAATATAATTACGCTTAGCTGCAACAATAATATGTAAAACCACTTCTTTTTTTTCTTCGTTAACTTTATAGAATATAATATTTTGTTTGCAAATAATAGCTCTAAATCCCTGTTTTGCTATTGCTTGATATCTAGGCACACTTCCACTATATGGATAATCAGCTAAATTATTAACTTCTTTTTCCAAATATGCAAGATAATCAAGTGCCACAGCATTTGAATAGTTGCTTGCTATATACATAATGATATCAGTTAACTGATCATTAAATTTATCTGTTCTTTTGATTATATATTTCATTATTGTAGCTTCTTTCTTAGATCAGATAAGGATTCGGAAAAAGATTTTACTCTACCATTAATAGCATCATTTTCTGACTCTGCCAACATTTTTAAAAGTTCTAGTTCTGAAACCATTTGATTA
>JAEEHM010000015.1 GCA_016280895.1 Bacillota bacterium | reverse complement strand
AATTATTAAGTGGTGTGAATAATACAAGTACTAAACTTATTAAAATATCTAAAATGATAAAACAAGCAAGTAACATTATTTAATCCTTTCGTAAACACAAAAATCTAAATCACCAGAAACTGTTGATGAAATTTTATTAAATTTATCATAATCAATTTTTGGAAAGAATACATTTCCTTCATAATCTTTATTGATATGAGTGATATACATCTTATTTACATAATCTAAAGAAAGAGCATAGATTTGTTTACCACCAATTACAAAATATTCTTCACTATCATCCATATGCTTCTTCATCCATTCAATAAAATCATATACTACTTCTACATCATATCCTTCCATTTCATATTTGAAGTCTTTATTTAAAGTAGCAACGATACTTTTTCTTTTAGGTAGTGGATGAGATAAACGATTCACTATTGAATAAAAAGTATTTTCACCCATAATAACTGGATGACCTTTAGTTACAGATTTGAAATATTTTAAATCTTCAGGATAATACCAAGGTAGATTATTATCTTTACCAATTAGATTATTCTTTCCGATTGCGACAATTAGGCTAATCATACAGCAACAGGGGCCTTTATTCCCTTATGAGGATTATAATTAACTAGTTCAAAATCCTCATACTTGAAATCATCTATGTTTTTAACATTTGGATTAATTATCATCTTTGGTAATTCTCTTGGTTCACGTGACATTTGTAGTTTTACTTGTTCAAGATGATTTGAATAAATATGACAATCACCAAATGTATGTACAAATTCTCCAAGTTCAAGTCCACATACTTGAGCTACCATCATTGTAAGTAGCGAATATGATGCAATATTGAAAGGAACTCCTAAGAAAGCATCTGCACTTCTTTGATATAATTGACAGCTTAATTTATTATCTTTTACATAAAATTGAAACATTGTGTGACATGGAGGAAGTGCCATCTTCTCTATATGGCAAGCTTGCCATGAATTTACAATCAGTCTTCTTGAATTAGGGTTTGTTTTTATTTCATTAATAACCCATGCAAGTTGATCCTTATATTGTCCATCAGGTCCATCAAAGTGTCTCCACTCATAACCATATACAGGACCTAAATTACCCCACTTTTTCGCAAATGAGTCGCTATCCTTGATTTTTTGGATGAATTCTTCCATTGTTTCACCTTGATATTCTTTTGATTCAGTATATGCTTTATATGGCCAATCATTCCAAATCTTAACATCATTATCAACTAAGTATTTAATATTAGTATCACCACTAATAAACCAAAGTAGTTCATGAATAATCGATTTTAAATGAACCTTCTTTGTTGTTAAAAGTGGAAAGCCTTTATTAAGATCAAATCGCATTTGATAACCGAATGTTGAATAAGTACCAGTACCAGTTCTATCATCTTTAGGACTACCATTATCTAAAATATATTGTAAAAAATCTAAATATTGTTTCATATAATCCCCTTTCTCTAATCTATGAAATGTAAAACAGCACATTTTAAGTAAAGTGCTTCATCACTAGCAAGTAATGTTGGATGATCAATTGATTGAATACGAAAATCTATCAATTGAATTTGTCGATTTGCATCTATCTTTGCATCATTTAGCATCTCTAAAAATAGATTTGCTTGCATATGTTGGCTACAAGAAAATGTAAATAGGTAGCCACCTTTTTTAATTATCTTCATTGCTTGTAAATTGATATCTTTGTATCCCTTATAAGCTTTTGCAACTGTTTCTTTAGATTTAGTAAATGCAGGAGGGTCTAAAACAATAATATCAAATTTATCTTTATTGTCTTCCCTTCTTAAATAAGAAAATACATCTTCACAAACAGTTTCTATGTTATTAAAATTATTTAATTCTGCATTCTTCTTAATATCATCTACAGCTTTTTGACTAATATCAACAGCAATTACCTTACTTGCTCCATATTTATAAGCATGTAACGCAAAGCCTCCTGTATGTGAAAAACAATCTAATACTACTTTATCTTTAGCATAATATTTTAAATTAGCACGATTGAATTTTTGATCTAAGAAATATCCTGTCTTTTGACCATTTTCTAAATCAACATACATCTTAATATCATTTTCTTTAATTTCCACAATTGGATTGAAGTTTCCATACACAATTCCTTTGAATTCTTCAAGGCCTTCTTTTTGTCTGATGGAAACATCACTTCTTTCATAAATACCTAAAGTCTTAGTTACTTCAACTAAAATTTTAATGATATCAGCTTTTATTTTTTCCATTCCCAGTGATAAGATTTGTATAGATAAATAGTCACCATATTTATCCACAATTAAACCTGGTAATAAATCAGCTTCACTAAAAATAAGACGACAACTATCTAATACTTGAATATCTTTTCGATAATTATAAGCATCTTCAATTCTTCTTTTAAAGAAATCATAATGTATTTCTTCTTTCTTTAAACTAAGTACTCTAATCATTATCTTACTATTAGCATTGAAGAAGCCTAAACATACAAAGCGATTATCATATGTATATACTTCAGCAACATCGCCAGAGACAATATTTCCTTCAAAGTGGTTTACTTCATTAGAAAATATCCATGGATGTCCTTCTAATATTCTAATTTCTTCATTTTTATTTAAATAAACTTTCAACATTTTTTTATACCTTTTTATTTACTAAAATTATACCAAATATTGAGTCAAATAACAACTCAAAATCAAAATGTAAAAAATATATTTTTTTCATTCTATTAAAAAAACTTTTACTAAAAAGTAAAAGTATTTTTTCTACAAATTAAGATATTTTTCAATCGAACAAATCTTAATACTAATAACTAGAATCTTTGATGCAGTTTCAATTTCACTTAAAACTGGATAAGATGGCGCAATTCTAATATTTGAATCATTTGGATCATTATGATAAGGATATGTAGAACCAGCTGGAGTTAATATTACTCCGGCATCCTTACACATACTTATGACACATTTTGCGCAATTAGGAAGTGTGTCAAGAGAAATAAAATATCCTCCATGTGGTTTTGTCCATGTCGCAATATCAAGTCCTTTTAATTCTTGTTCTAATATAGCTTCTACAAGTTCAAATTTTGGTCTTAATATTTCTGCATGTCTTGCCATTTGTTTCTTAATGCCATCTAAGTTCTTGAAGAATTTAACATGACGTAATTGATTAACCTTATCAAAACCGATTGTTTGAAAACTTAATTGTTTTTTAATTGATGCAATATTATCCTTTGAAGCAGCAAGTGCTGCAATACCAGAACCAGGGAAAGATATCTTTGATGTTGATGTAAATTTATACACAATATCTGGATTTCCAGCTTTTGCACATTCATCTAAGATTTCTAATAAAAAGTCTTGATTATCTGGATATAAATGATGTACTGAATATGCATTATCCCAATATATTCTAAAATCTTTTGCTTTGGGCTTTAAGGCTGCAAATCTTTTTACAACAGCATCAGAATATGTAGTACCATCTGGATTTGAATATTTTGGAACACACCAAATTCCTTTAATGCTCTCATCTTCACTAACTAATTTTTCTACCATATCCATATCAGGACCATTATTATCCATTGGAATATTGATCATTTCAATTCCAAACCACTCAGTAATCGCAAAATGTCTGTCATAGCCTGGAACTGGGCATAGCCATTTTACCTTGTCAAGCTTTGCCCATGGAGTTGAGCCCAATACACCATGTGTCATTGATCTTGAGATACAATCATACATGATATTTAAACTAGAATTACCATAAATAATGATATTATTCTTATCAACTTCAATTATATCGCCAAGTAATCTCTTACATTCATCAATTCCACCTAGAACTCCATAATTTCTACAATCAGTACCATCTTCACAATTTAAATCTACATTAGAATTTAATACATCCATCATTCCCATTGATAGATTTAATTGTTCCTTACAAGGTTTACCTCTTGCCATATTAAGTTCAAGATGTTTATTTTGATATTTCTTGTATTGTTTGTTGAGTTTTTCAAGTTCCACCAACAATTCTTCTTTTGTGTAATCTTTATATGCCTTCATAAGATACCTCTAATTATATAATATTATACCATTGATTAAATCCATTTTAAAGAAAAATTGAAATGAAAAGGTTTTACACGCGATTTTTTGATACTTTTGAAAAATAAAAGAATTAATAAATATTTAATTTATTAATTCTTCTTTTAGTTTATCCTATCATACTTGATAAAATAATTGATTTTGTTGCGCTAGTTGTTTTATTAGTAATAACTAATTCATACAAAACACTTTTAACATTATTTGGAACTGTATTAATTCTTCCATTATCAGCTAAAATACCATTGCTGTTAATAATATTAATTGAAAATTCATAATTAGAATAATTAATTAACTTATCGTATTCTGCTTCTACCATTTCAATAAACTTCCACCACAATTCTAAATCATTTTCAAGAAGTGGTTGTGGGCAGTTTTTAGCACTATAGAAATGATGTCCAACAACTCTTGTGATATCAAGATTATTGTCTTGCATTAATTTAGCAACTAATTGAGCAGTTTTATGCCATGTTAGCCATAAATCAGAGCCTTTATTAACAGAAGATTCAATACCAATTGAATTAGCATTTCCACCAGTTGAACAAATTCTTCCTTCAGCAACTTGAGTATAACACCACCAAGTTCTTCCCATGTAATATTCACCATTTACAACCTTAAATGGTAGACCCATATCATTGATAAATCTTGAATCTGTAACTTTCTTAGTAAGTTCTGTGTCCCCGGTTGGTACCGCAATTGTTGTTTTCTTACCATTGATAGTAAAATATGAATCACTACTAATACCAAATGTTGGATATTTAGGATCACTTGCTTGCTTCATTACACCAGTTTTAGTCCAATTAATTACACGTGTGCCATCTCCTGCATGATATGCAATCAAAGAATCATCTAAAATATGATATACACCATCATTTCCTGTTGTGTAATGAATTGATGATGAAGCATTAGTTGCAAAATAGTTGGCATGCATCTTTGCACCTGCAGTAGTACTATTATTTGCAGTATAATGAACTGTAATAAATTCAGTTGATGATTTAGTGCCACCATGATTAGAATTTGTGTTTGCTGCTTGTACTGATTCATATGATGTATCAATACTTAATTCATCACCAAATAAAGCATCACTTACACTACCAATAGCATCAATATAGAATGGCGCATTTCCATCTACTTTCAAATTCTTTGTGATATGAATGTTACTATTATGTGCATTAAGAACAAAATTTAATACATTGTCTAAATCATTATCTAAAACTGTAACTACAAATGTAACATGAGTAGATTTTTGATTATTTAAATAACATCTTATTTGAACAATTCCCTCACTCACACCAGTAACTGTAGTTTTAGATACTCTTGCAATACTTTCATCTAATGATTCAAATATTAAACTATTTTGATTTACATTAGTAAATGCAGCTGCAAGTTCAATTGATTCACCAATTTTTACATAACTATTATTTTCATATGATGCTTCAAATTTTCCCTCATATGTGAAAGTAGAAAGGGCATAATTTGCACTGTTATATGCTTCTTTAGTACTATAATTACTTCCATTAGTATTAGTCTCATCAACATTAGCGTTAAATCTAAAGCCATTATTATCAGTAGTACTACTAGAATATACACTAGTTATAACATTTGAACCATTATTTGATAGATATAAGTTTTCACTTACATCAACTACTCCACTATTAAAGTTTACTACATAACCACTTGTTGGAATGCTAGCATATTGATAAACAATATTATGTTTAAATTCCACATTTGCGTTATTATATTTATAGAAGCACTTAAATACATCTTTAAAGATATTTTCTTCTACTTTAAATGATGTATATGCACTTTCATCAGCATTATTACATTTTTCAAAATCAACACAAGCACCACCATTAACTGATTCAAAGATATTTCCTTTTACTAAAAATGTAGGATTTGTGTTTGGAAGTGGTGAATACCAATTAGCATAGAATGCAGAACCTGTGATATTACTGAAAACATTGTTTTCTAAATCAAGGTTTCCAGCAAGTCCCTTTGTAGTATCATGAATATAAATAGCAGTACCATCAATATCCATAAATTCATTATCTTTAATCATTAAGCCATTATT
>JAEEHM010000106.1 GCA_016280895.1 Bacillota bacterium | reverse complement strand
CTTGAAGATGGTAAGTTCCGTTATTTGATTGCTGGAAGATATGCAGGAGGAGAAGTACCTGAAGGAATGATTGTATATGAATTTCCTAGAATGACTTGGGCAATATTTGATTGTATAGGTCCTAATCCTAAAACACTTCAAAGTGTAAATACCAGAATCTTTAAAGAATGGTTACCTGGTAATCCTGATTACGAAATAGATGGTAATGCAACTGTTGAGTGGTATGATTGTATTAATGGAGAAATGACTGATTCTGACTATCATAGTGCTATTTGGATTCCAGTAAAGAAGAAAAGATAATAAGTAAATTAGATCATTTCCTAAAGAAATGGTCTTTTTTACACTGTCAGATATTTATGCACGTGTATTTATTGTAAAAATAAAATCACTATGATATACTTTTAATACGCATTCTTACAAAGAGGTAAACTATTATGAAAAAAAGGATATTGCTTATTTCCATTAGTTTAATATGTTTAGTCTTATTAGCTATATTAATTCCATTCATAGTTTTAAATGTTAAAACAACTAACTTAAAAGTAGATTATGAATATTTAAAGTTAGATGAGAATTATAAAGATGAAGTTAAAGTAGAAGATATCAATCTAGTTAGTCAAAAGATATCTTGTGGATATGCATGCATTGAAATGGTTTCTTCATATTATGGTTCAATAGTAAGTGAAGATGATTTAGATAGTAAAAACAAATCTATATCTACATCTTCTTCAAATGGTTTTTTAAAAGAAATAAATGCATCAATTCCAAATAAAGAATTTGTAATGCATTCATATTTGAAAAACGATGAACTATTAAAAGAAATTTATAATTCATTAAAAAAAGGTAATCCAGTAGTTATCGAATGGGCTGCTAAATATGAAGAGGAGTGGACTTTGCATTTTTCAGTTGTTAGTGGTTTAGATATTAAAAATGATAAAGTGACTATTTATAATCCATATGGGTATATTGAACAAATATCTTTAGACGAATTCATTAGTAGAATGTCATTTAGTGCTTATCAAAAAATGCCACTATTTCTAAAGTTTGGATTTTCATTTGGTGCATTTAGAAAAAATACTATTTTTTATGCATTATGGTAATTAATAAACTATTAGAGGAATAATATGAAAGCAACTATAGCTAGTGCTAAAACAAGTAAATAACAAGAAATAGATCATGCAAGAAGCATGGTCTTTTTTTATGCAATGCTTAGATTTTTGGATATTGGCGGGAATATATTTCTTTTAATGTTTTTTGATTTATGGTATAATGATTACAATATTTTAGAATTTATGGAGGGATATCTATGATTATTCAAGAGTTTGAATATATATTAAAAGATGGTAGAAAAGCCATAATTAGAAGTCCTAAGGAAGAAGATATTCAGGGAATGCTTGATTATCTATATGAATCAGCTGGTGAAACTGATTTTGTTCTACGTTATCCTGAAGAATGTACTAGATATACACCAGAAGGTGAAAAAGTTCTATTTGAGAGGATCAACTCATCTGATACTGAAGTGATGCTTGTTTGCATTGTTGATGGAAAGGTTGCTGGTAATTGCCATCTTGCTTGGAATAATAGAATCAAAACTGGTCATCGCGCCAGAGTTGCAATAGCTCTACTTAAGGATTACTGGAATCAAGGAATAGGAACAAGACTTTTCCAAGAAGTTATTAAGATTGCGGAAAGCAATGAACAACTTCTTCAAATGGAACTAGAATTTATTGAAGGCAACACTAGGGCTAGAGCCTTATATGAAAAAATGGGTTTTAGAATAACTGGAGTTGGCGTGAATGCGGTAAGACTCAAAGATGGAACATTACTTAATGAATACCATATGATAAGAGAAATAAAGAGATAAATAATATCATAGCCAGGATGATTAAGTCTTGGCTTTTTCTATGCTTTGTGAAAGTATTTTGCAAATTATTAGCAAAGGGGCTCGCAAATAAAACAATACACGATATAATGCATGCAGGTGCTTGGCGAGGAGAGGCTTTTCTGTACATTAGGGGAGAATTGGGGCTGTGCTTATACAAATTTGTATAAGCACAAGCTCAAAGCTCCACAAAGATACAAAAATGTCTTTCTTGGTGGTTGGACTCATGCTTAGCATAAAATAAGTAAATAACAAAAACAAGATCATGCAAGAAGCATGGTTTTTTTGCATCTTTTAAACTATGTTTTATTAAAATAATTAAAAAGTTTTTCTTGACCATCATATGATAATTATGATATAATTATGATATATAGGAGGTAGTGATTATGCAAAACATTCGACCATCAGCAGAGCTAAGAAACAAATATAATGAGATTTCAAATTTATGTAAAGAAACAAGAGAACCTGTTTTTATTACAGTAAATGGACATGGTGATACAGTCATAATGAATTTAGAAGAATATAATCAAATGGTTGCTGAACTTGAACTTTTAAAAATGCTAGCAGAATCTGAAAATGATGTTATGAATGGCAGGGTAAAACCATTTTCTGAATCATTATCTGATATAAGAAAGAAGTTGCAATAATGAAATATACTATTAAAAGAACAGATAAGTTCAATGATCAGTTAACTGACATTATTATGTATATAGCAAGTATTCATTCAAATAAAGAAGCACTTGAATATCTAGATTACTTAGAAAAAGAAATTTATAATTTAGAACAATTCCCTTATATTGGAAATATACCTAGATATCAGCCGATTGCTAAACAAGGATATAGGGCTTTAATTTGCAAACAAAATATTATATTTTATAAAGTAAATGATGAAAAAGAGGAAATAGTTTTACATATTATTGTCTCTGCCAAGAGAAATTATATAAATTTAATATAATAAACTGTGTTCAAAATCTGAATCAATTGATAACAACATATAAACAGAACCTTTTTAATTTTTAACTATAACTATTATGATACTATATGTGCATATTAAAAAATCTTTACTATTTATATTATGTATTGTATAATATACATTAGGAGGATACTTATATGCTTAAAGGAATTTTAGTCGCATTATTTTTAATAATATTATTTATATT
>JAEEHM010000014.1 GCA_016280895.1 Bacillota bacterium | reverse complement strand
GTTGCTATTATTGGGGGAGGAGCAAGTGGTGTTATGCTTGCCTGTCTCTTAAAAGATGAATTTGATATATCAATATTTGAAGCACAAAATCGGATTTTAAAAAAGGTGCTTGCTAGTGGTAATGGGATGTGCAACTTAACAAATGCACGCCTAAGTGATATCAATAATCTAAATGGTATTTATAATCATGATTTAAGTATGGTATTAAATCGTTTTGATTTAAATAAATGTGTTGAAACATTTAAAGATTTAGGTCTTATTATTAGACCTGATAGTGCTGGTAGATATTATCCTTATTCTAAAAGATCAAATAATGTGTATGATGCCTTTGATTATGAATTAAAAAGAAAAGGTGTTAAGATATATACAGATTGTAGAATTGATAAGATTGAATATAAAGATAGTTTTATTCTAAATAATAAATATGAAGCTGATTATTTAGTATTTGCTTGTGGTAGTATTGCCCAGGTTAATTTTGATTATAATGCATATGATATCTTAAAGAAGATGGATTATCATATTAAAGATATTAGACCTAGTTTAGTTGGTTTTAAAACAATCGAAAATGTAAAGAGCCTAAGTGGTATACGTATAAAAGCAAATGTTTCTTTATATGAAAATGATAAATTAAAAGAAGATAATTTTGGTGAAGTACAATTCAAAGATGATGGAATATCAGGAATTGTAGTTATGGAAGAATCGAGATTATACAATGATAAAAGTAAATCATATGTATTATTAGATTTCGCATATGATTATAAGATGGAAGAATTAAAGGAATTGATAAAAAAATATAATGATAAATTTAAAGATTTAAATAAGACATTAAATGCCTTTCTTCCAAAGATGTTAGCGCAATATATTATCAAGATGGGGAAGAATCTTGATGATATAGCTTATATTATAAAGAATTGTAGGTTCAATATAAAAGGAACTTATGATTTTAAGAATTGTCAAGTTTGCCGAGGTGGACTTGATCTTGCTGAGATTGATCTTAATACATTTGCATCTTTGAAAAACAAGAATATCTATTTTATGGGTGAATTATTAGATGTAGATGGTACATGTGGAGGCTTCAATTTACATTTTGCGTGGGCTAGTGCATATGTAGTAAGTGAGAGCCTTAATAATTTAATTTAGGGAGATTATATGGAAGAGAATAAAAGAATGAAAATGAAAAATGTGCCTAATATTTTGACTATTATTAGAATAGCATTAATACCTGTTATTTTAATAATTTCAATAATTCAAGAGATTGGTACTAATCCTCTACAAAATGAATTATTTTTAGGAGTCACTTTAGGCAATTTATTGATCTTGATTATTTTTGCGATTGCGTCATTTACTGATTTTTTAGATGGCAAGATCGCACGTAAATATGATATTGTGTCAGATATGGGTAAATTCTTAGATCCACTTGCAGATAAACTACTTGTGTGTTCTACATTTATCTATTTAATTGAAATTGGAAAGTTCAATTTCTTTGGTATTCACTTTGGCTTTGTAGTTACAATTATCATCGCTCGTGAATTCGCGGTTACTGGCTTAAGACTTCTTGCTGCTAGTAAGAAGGGCACAGTAATGGCTGCTAAGATGTTAGGTAAGTGTAAGACTTTTACCCAAATGATTACAATTATTGTGTTATTATTGAATAGTTTCAATGTTGAAATAATTGGTTTTGTGCTTGTGATGCTATCACTTGCCTTAACTATTATTTCTGGTATTGATTATTTTGTGAAGAGTAAAGATGTTTTTAAATCAAATGATATAGGAGAATAATAAAATGGCTGAAGAAAACAAACAAAAATTAATAGATGATACTTTAAAGTCAATTGAGAAACAATTCGGAAAAGGCTCAATTATGAAGCTTGGTGATAAGGTATATGAACATATGGAAGTTGTTCCTACTGGTTCACTTGCGTTAGATCTTGCATTAGGTGTTGGTGGATATCCAAAAGGTAGAATCATTGAAATATATGGTCCTGAATCAAGTGGTAAAACAACACTAGCATTACATGCTATTGCGGAAGCACAAAAGCAAGGTGGCTATGCTGCATTTATTGATGCTGAACATGCCCTTGATCCAAAATATGCGAAAGCATTAGGTGTTGATATTGATAATTTAATTTTATCTCAACCCGATACTGGTGAACAAGCACTGGAAATTGTGGAACAATTAGTTAGAAGTAATGCTATCGCAATTGTAGTTATTGACTCAGTTGCTGCATTAGTTCCAAAAGTTGAAATTGATGGTGATATGGGTGATGCCCATGTTGGTCTTCAAGCGCGTCTTATGAGTCAAGCTATGAGAAAACTAAGTGGTGTTATTTCAAAAACAAATACTGTATGTATTTTCATTAACCAAATCAGAGAAAAAGTTGGTGTAATGTTTGGAAATCCAGAAACTACTTCAGGTGGTCGTGCTTTAAAATTCTATTCAACAATTAGACTTGATATTAGACGAGTTGAGGCTATTAAGAATGGTGATCAATACATTGGTAACTTAACAAGAGTTAAGGTTGTTAAAAACAAGGTTGCTGCACCATTTAAGACTGTAGATATTGAAATCATCTATGGTAAGGGTATCAGTAGAGAAGGCGAAATCTTAGATATGGCTGTTAAATATGATATCATCAATAAGAGTGGAGCATGGTTCTCATACAATGAAGATAAGATCGGTCAAGGTAGAGAAAATGTGAAAGCATACATTGCAGCTAATAAAGAATTTGCAGCTGAAGTAGAAGAAAAAATTAAAGAACAATTAGATAAAAAAGATGAAGATTAGTTATAGCGAAAGCTATAACTTTTTTTATTTAAATAATTGGTAAAGAAAATTGATATATAATATTAAAAATGATATAATAAATTATATTTGATTTTCGAGGTATTTTATGAAGAATTTTTTGAAAGGATTAATTAAAAGACCAATAACTATTTGTTCATTCATCATTGTGTTGTTGGTAGCAGGAGTATTTGCAATCATTAATATGAATGTAAATTTACTACCTGATATGAACATGCCAATGTTGACAGCCCAATTTACATATGTTGGTGCTAATGCGAAAACAGTTGAAGAAGAAGTAATATTAAAAATAGAAGATGCCCTAACTAGTGTAAGTAGTGTTAGAAATATCACTTCATATTCTTTGGATAATGGAGGAGCAGTCGCTATTTTCTTTGATTATGATGTTGATGCGAAAGATAAAATCGATGAAGTAAAAGATAAAATTGGTTCAATTTCTTTTCCAAGTGGAGTAAGTGATCTCAAGGTTCAGCAATTTGACCTTAATGGCGATGCAATTGCAACTCTTGCAGTATATGGAAAAGATATTGAGACACTGCAAAATGATGCTAATTTACTTGCTAGTAAAATTAGTAACATTGAAGGAGTAAATGATGTTAAGATAATTGGTTCTTATGAAAATAAGATTGAAATAAACGCAATTGAAGGTTTGGATATTGCATCACTTTTAGTTGTACAAGCATTAAGTACTGAAGGACTTGATATT
>JAEEHM010000105.1 GCA_016280895.1 Bacillota bacterium | reverse complement strand
AGTATCAGCAGCATTGAAATATGCAGCAGCTAAAGTTTTAACTGAAAAATCTCTAGCACTCATATAATAATATTTATCATCAACACAAACATAAACTCTTGCAGTAATAGATGTTTCAAAATCAGTTTCAGTGATTCCATCAATTACTAATGCGAATTGATAATAATCACCTTCTAAATCTTCAACTGCAGCACCAGGAGCACTTACTCTAACTGGAGTAATTTCTCTCTTTAATGATGCATTTGCGTATTCTAATTCTTCTCCACCTAATGCACTAGTTCTTTTAGCAATAACACCAAATGAAACACTAGTTCCGGCACCACTTAAGAAATCGTACATATCTTTTGTGATAGCTTTACCAAATCTAATTGATGCTTCATCAACTTCTGGATTTACTACAACTTTTTCAAATAAATGTGCTCGAACTGTGTGATTGTCACCAATACCAGATTCATATACTTGACCATTAGGGACAACACGGAACATATTAACATAAGTTGAATTAGGTGTGTATGCTATACAAGAATTAGTTGAAAGCGGATATAAATAATCATTTGGATCATTAAATTGGAATTTATATTCATAGTTTGTTGTATCAGTCTTAAAAGAGTCATCTTTTGGACAAATTTGATTTCCATTAGTCTTATTGTAGAATAGAAGTTTACTTCCAGCTCCGTCTTTAACTGATAAAGTATATCCATTACTTTCCCATCCTAATGTTACGAAGTAATTTTCATTAGGTGCACCTCTAAATTGTGAATTAGAATCAATATACCAAGTTCCATCATTTGTTCTGTTTACGCCATTGTGCTTATCAGAAAGCATTACTTGATATGAGTTTTGATATTCGTTTTTCATTATGAAAATAACATCTTCTGTTTGATTAACATATGCAATTAAATATTTTTTACCTGCATCACTAGAACTTAGTGATGTAACTCTACGATAATATGAATAACCTCTATCATATGATAAGTTTAAAGAAGTTTGAGTATTTTCGTCTGTTATATAATTTGTTGATTTGACCTCTAATACAAATCTATTTGTACCAGAAGCAAGTGTCTTAGCTGATTTTAATTTTCCAGCAGAAACAAATGAAGCAAAATTAGTTCTTAGAGTGTTATTTGCAAAATAGAATGTTCCACCATTTACAATGACTTTTCCAGCTAAAGAACCGCAAATCAATTCATTACTTAAATTACCGCTTCCTATACTTTGATCAAATAAACCTACTTTTTCGTATACACCAGACTCAATTATAAGTCTAGTTCCTTCGCCAACCCCTTCATAAAAAGTTGCAACACTACCTGTACTATAGTATCCACCGGTTCCACTTGCTTTAAGTGTTACAGAATAATTAGTACTTCCATAAAATGTAAGTAAATATCCTGATTTTAATGTCAAAGTATAATCATCAAAATCAATTACCATATCCTTTTCAACATCAAACCCACTAATTGAAATATCAGCTAATAATTTAATTGTTTGACCAGAAGTTAGAGCGCTTCTAGCTGTACTAAATGTTGCATACTTTACACCAGTCTCTACTATCTCGCACACTTCTCCTTCCGCATTAACCTTTGAATTCTTCATAAAAGAACCAAACATAAATGCAGAAATGAAAAATAGCATTATCAATATAATTCTCTTTGTAAATTTCATTTTAAAAAACTCCTCTCTTTCTTTTTTTAAAAAGATATTTAAATTTTAACATACCCCCCCCCGATAATGTCAATACAATATGAATATATTAAAACTAACAAACTTATCAAATGCTTCCATTTCATAATTAGGAACATATAAATAATATTTTTCTTTTCTTTACTTTTTTTAAAAAACAAGATATACTTTAAAGCATGAAAGGATAATTATATGGGACCAAAAATATTTGGAATTGAACACATTTTATATCTAGTAGCAACATTTATTATTTTCGCAATTCTTATCTTTTTAATGCATTATCTTTTTAAAAAAGATATCAATAAAAAAACATTAATATTTAGAATAATCGGTCTAATTGGTCTGATATCAGTACTTTCAAATAGAATTGCAGTTGCCTTTATTTTAAGAGGCAATCCCCTTTTATTAATCCCTGATAGTCTTTGTGGAATATCAAGTTTAATGATATCGATATCACTTCTTTTCTTTAAAGAAGACAATAAGCTCCTTCAAATATTTTGGCTTCTTGCTTTAATTGGAGATCTTGCAACATTAATATATCCTGATTTTATTGGTCAAGATAAGTCTTTATTTTATTTACCAACAATATCAGGTCTATGGCATCATTCATGGACATTCTTTGCAGTTATTACTGTATTGATATTTAAGTATATTAATTTAGATATTAGAAAAAGTTGGTATCAAATATTTGGATTCTTGTTTTTAATAATTCTTGGTTATTTCTTAATCTATGTTGGAAAACTAGAAGATGCTTTTAATTTATCAAAACCATTATTATCAGGTACACCTTTATATTTTTGGATTTTACTTCCAATTTATTTAGTAATATATTTTTTCATTTTAATCATATGTGAAATTATAAAGAAAAAGAAAAAGATTCACTGATTATGATATCATATCATTATCAGTGAATCTTTTATCTTTATTATTTATTCAAATTGATTAATTTATCAAATGCTTCCATTTCATAATTAGGAACATATAAATAATATTCTTCATTATCGATTATGAAATTAACTTTAAAATAAGGTTTTACCACAATTCCATTGTTATTTGTTTTAACATTGAATTGATGATATTTTTCAGATTTTATACCTTCATCTTTATTCCAATACGGAAGCATTATTCTTTTTGTGACAACTTCGCTTCCCTTAATAGAATCAAGTGGAAATGCGAACACTTCTCTATTATCACTTATACATAAATTACCATCTTCCACAAAGACATAATTATCTAAATTAATAAAATCAAACACCGCCATCTTATTAAGCTTTTCAATTCCATTCTTTTCTTTCACCATTCCATAAAGAACATCCATCTTAATAGCCTCTGCTGGAATATTTAATTCCACACGTGCTTCATCAAATTTTTGATCGATGTCCTCACTTATTTTTTCTAATTCTGGATTTTCTTTTAATTTCTTAGATTTATATAAATAAATAGCATAAACAACAATCGCAAATATAATAAAAGCTGCACCTAAATAAATAAGCCATGCTGCATTTGCGTAAGCTTGTTTAAAATCAGAAATGCTTCTAAGAAGTATAAAAGCACCTAACACAAATAATAAAGCAGCACCACTTGTAAGCCATGAAGGAAGGCTTCCTTTTTTTATTTTTTCTTGTCCTTCATCAATTACATTATCGATTTCTTTTTCGTTTTCTTCATCAATTTTTCTAATTAAGAATTTTTCAAATGTTCTTGTACCATCTTTTTTTAAACCTAATAAGTATTTCATACTATCCTCCCTTGTAGATAATTAATTAAATTATAGATTATTAAATAATACAAGTCAAGTAAAAGTTCTGTCTATACAGAACTTTTACTTTTCCATTAATTCATCTCTCTTATTAACTTAATTGGATACTTTATTATTTCTTCTATTAATAATCTCTTCTTGCATCTTATCACACCACTTATCCCATAGTTTATGATAAGAATCTTCATCCACAATTCTATTTACTAAATCATATGGTGAATGTATCCCTTGTTTTAAACATTCTTTCACACATTCTTCATACATATCTAAGGATAATTCATCCATGTCTTCAACGCAAGGAATATTACTGATACCATGCATAATCGCAACAACAGCTCTTGTATGTCCATCAGTCATAACATATCTACCATTTAATATTTTATAGGGAATTGGTTCAAAATTAGATAAATCTTCTTTAAACCATTTTTCTATTTCTTCTATCTTTTTCCTTGATATATAAAATTGCGAAGTTTGTAAGTCTTTTAATTTAATATTATTATTCATTATTTTCTTCTAACACTTCTTCTCTTAATATACTTTTGATTAATTCGATATGTTCATCGCTCAATTTAGCATACAACATGTGAGCACTAGATGACATTGCAACATACTGCATTGTGACATATTTGCCATCCAAATGGAAGCTATAATCTAAATTATACTCATTATTACCATCATCTCTTTTTATCATCAAATTGTTGTTGTCACAAACAAGAGTTCTTTTCATATTTACAATTACTATATTATCTTTATCAGTAAAATCTACTCCTAACTTATTGTAATCTTTAGTCCATTCTCCTTCATTTAATACTTTAACAATGCTATATAATGATGTTTCACTATTATATAATGTGAATACATTGTCTTTTAAATAAGCAATTGATATTATTTCATTTACATTAAAGAATAAATCATTATTGAAACCATAAAATAACGCAATTCTTGATTCAAGGCTACGCAAACAATCTTCAAGTAGATAACTAGTAGCCAATCTTTCATATAATTCAGTAGTCATATCCGCTTCATTTGATAATATGTAGCAAGCTCTGAAAGTATATGGAGCTTCGTTATGTACGCTTGTGCGAGTAGAATAAATAAAATATTTATACTGTCCTTCTAATTCAACATCATCATTATTATAATAATAGTAATAATAATCATTGCCATCAAAATCAATCTTATATTTATGTATTACATTTTCTTCTGCTAAAGGCTCACTATCAGCTTTAAGTCTATTATTAAAATAATCTTTGTCGAATTCTTGAATAATAATAATTGATGTTTGTTTCTTTTCATCGTTTGTAATATGATAAAAAGTATCCATATCATCAAGCCCACTTACAACATTACTATTAAAAACTTTAACTTCATATTCATCATTTTCGTTCTTATTGTTTGTGTCTTTACATGCAGAAAGCAAGAATACACACAATAATATTAATAAATATGTAATATTTCTTTTTATCATATCATCTCTCCTTTAGAATCCTAAACTTGTTAATAACACAAAGCCTAACACAATAGATGCTATATTAGCAAAAAATGCATATACGATTAAATCTAACTTCTTATGTTGATTATCTTTATCAACTTTATTAATCAACAAACAATATATTACTGCTTCGATAATAATTATTAATATTTCACTAAATACATATATAGGAATAATACCCCACATATTTAATCCATTATTATTAATAAATACTCCAAGTGTAATATTTAAGAACAATTGCGTAAGGACATTTGCTGCTAAAACGATTAATAATTGTTTGTTCTTAATTTTAAATAAAAACGCAATACCAAGTTCT
>JAEEHM010000104.1 GCA_016280895.1 Bacillota bacterium | reverse complement strand
TACTAGAAATTGAACGTTTAATTAGAGTATTTAATGAAAAGGAAAAACAAGCTCCTTTAAGATTACCAGATTTAAAAATAGTTATAACTGGTACGCAATATGGCTATAGAAGAGAAGATGGGGTATTTGTTATTCCAATCGGTTGCTTGAAAGATTAATAATTGGAGTAAAAATACTATGAGATGTAAATATAAGTTTAAAGTATACACTGAAGGATGGAGTAATCCATATATTGATGAGCGAATTGAACTTGGATTAAGTGTGATTACGGATAGTGATTATAGTTTTGAAAGTAATAATAATGTAGATATCAGTTTGTTTATTGATGCATTAAAAGAAAATAAATGTGATTCTGTAGCATTATGTGGATTTAGAGATGAACATATTAGGGAGATTATTCCATATATAAAAGATAAAAAAATGGTTTGTTTAAAAAGTCCATATTTAACTAATTTTATTTTTTTAGAAGAACTAGGTGAAGTTGAAACTATACTCATTGATTGGAATCTTAAGGCAACAAAGTTATGGAGTGTTAAGAGCAATAAAAAACTTAAAAAATTATATATTGTAGATGCAAACAAACTTGAAAACTTTGATGGACTTAGAAATGCGAGTTTAGAAAGCTTATCAATATTTGGTTGTAATTATTTCTCATCGTATTATCCAAAACTAGCTATTAAAGATTTATCTTTTTTACTTGAGATACCAAATCTAAAGAGATTGGAACTTCATATAAAAAAGACTGAGAGTGATGAATGGTATTTAGCATTTTTAAGTAATCTTACTTTTTTAGACTATTTATTCATTCCAACTAATTTTTTCACATTTCATGATTTTGCATTGTTATCCAAAGCTCTTTTTAAAACAAGTGGGATAGAACCATATTGGGGAGACGATAAGGATGGTTATTTCATTATTGGTAAAGGTTCACCAAAGAATTTAAAGACTCTAGAAGAAGCAAAAAAATGGGAAATAAAATTTAATGAGATTAAAAATAAATGATTAAATAAATAGATGTGTAGAATGATTTTTTTATTGGAAGTTGTATCAAAATTATACACGCAACACATATTAGATAAACAATTGTGATACGTTATTCGTATCACTTTTTTATATAATTCCTTGATAATATTAGCCACTATTTATTTTATTAACCACTTTATTAACCACTTTTGCTTAATAGAATTTATGATATGGGTGATAAAGTGGGTGATAAAGTGGGTGATAAATCATTGAATGCGTCACAAATTAAAGTTCTTGCTGAAATAAGAAATAATCCTAATATCACTAAACCACAATTATCAATAAGATGTAATCTCGGTAAAACTTCAATAGATAACATTTTGTCAAAACTAAAAGAATTAGGATATATTAAAAGAGCTGGATCAAATAAAACTGATTATTGGGAAGTAATAAAGTAAAAATTGAATCAAGTGTTTTATATTATTATTCACACTTGATAACAAACTGGTAATATAGTATAATTGACTCAACGGTACGTTGAGTCTTATTCATTTTTAAGTCGCTTTTTTTCGTTGCGAAACTGTGAGATAATAAAATTGCGGTACCAAAATAATAAAAATAAGGAGGATAAACAATGAAAGAATCAATGGGACAAATTATAAAACATCTACGTAAAGAAAGAGGCTTTACACAAGAAGAACTAGCAGAACAAATAGGTGTAACATTTCAAGCAGTGTCAAAGTGGGAAAATGATACAGGTATGCCAGATATTTCACAGGTTGTTCCACTTGCGACGGTATTTGATGTTAGCACCGATGTGCTTTTCGGATTATTTGGAACAAATACAACTGAAGAGGTGAATAAAATAATAGAGGAAGCATTTGCACTAGTTACATATCCTGTAACTACTGAAATGGTGAAGAAAAAATATGATCGTTTGCATGAAGGTTTAACTATTTATCCTAACAACACAACTCTTTTAATGCATTGCCTTGAAACTGGCATAGCACTTTCATATCCTAAAAACGATATTTATGATAATGAAAATGGAGACGATATTTATCATAAGTGTATTACAGAAGCAGATTTGGTAATCAAATATAGCAAGAATACATCCGATGTTATGCGAGCACATATGATTATGGTATTACTTCATGCAGCATATGGAAACCTTGATAAAGCGAAAGATCACGCAAGCGTATTACCATGGCGAGCAGATATGACAATTCATAAAATGTATGGATACATTGCAAGGTGGGAGAAGAACTTAAGCGAAGAAAATAAATATTTTCAAACGGATTATTTTTATCATATTGAAGCAATGCTTGATGATATTGTTGATATTGCAATGTGTGCATATAATGAGGAAAAATATGACAATGCGATTGAATGTTTAAAACATGCATTATCTTTTATTGAATTAATATGTAAAGATGAAGAAGTTGTTCCAAGATTTCATGTTCGTGAAGTAGGTGATATCCATTTATTACTCGCAAAAGTGTATATGAAGACAGGAAAAATTGAAAACACCTTATCAGAATTACGTACAATGGTTGATTATGATTTGAATGAAACTTCAAAATTTGAATATGGTTGTCGATTGAATTCTCCACTCCTTCATGACGCTAATTATAATTTTTATTGGAATGGTATGAATTTTAAAGAATCACTAATTATTAAGTTAAACGATGAGATATTTGATGAAATAAGAGAAACTGAATCATTTAAAAAGATAATGGATACTGCGCTTAATTACGTAAAGTAGGGGGTACGCAAGGGGTACGCAAAATTTTGATAGGGGTACGCACTTTTTTAGGAGGGGTACGCAAATCGTATCAAAATTGTACACGCAACACATTAGAGTTTAGTATAGCTAATACGAAAGTGTTAGCTTTTTTTTATAAATAGCACACGTGACATTAGCAACAAGCTGTTGCTTGATTTTGTTTTTATAGTAATATATAATAATGCTAGAGGTGAAAAAAAGATGGAAACAAAAGATATTATTTTAGAATTAAGAACTAAAAATGGTTTATCTCAAGATGAACTTGCAGAAAAAGTGTTTGTAACTAGACAAGCAGTTTCACGTTGGGAAAATGGTGATACTGTTCCAAATACTGAAACTTTAAAATTATTATCAAATATATTCAATGTTTCAATTAACACACTGTTAGGATCTCCAAGAGAAATAATATGTCAATGTTGTGGTATGCCACTAACTGATGACTTAATTGGTCATAATAGTGATGGAACATTAAATGAAGATTATTGTAAATGGTGTTATGCTGATGGAACATACACTTATCATGATATGGATTCGCTCATAAATGTTTGTATTCCCCATATGATTGAGCAAGGATTTAACGAAGAACAAGCGCGTTCATATATGAAAAATATGTTGCCAAATTTAAATTATTGGAAAAACCATGATTATTTAAGTGATGGTGGTAAATTTGAAGCTTTTAAGGAAGAACTCATAGAAGAAATTAATAATTTACATATTAAG
>JAEEHM010000103.1 GCA_016280895.1 Bacillota bacterium | reverse complement strand
TATATGATATTAAGAATGATTTGTTGATGAAAAATAGAAATAAATAAATAATTGGTAAAATTTATTTCATAATAAATGATTATATGATATAATATTGACATATTAGGTGATTATAATGATTATACTTATTGGACCAAGTGCTAGTGGCAAAACTAGTATCGCAAAAGAATTGATTGAAAAACATCATTTTAAGAAATTTATCACTAATACAACTAGAGAAATGCGAATTGGTGAAGTAAATGATGTTGATTATCATTTTATTTCTAGAGAAGAATTCTTAAAGAAGGAAAAGGATAATAAATTAATTGAATATACCTTATATAATGGTAATTTATATGGTACATCAATTGAGGATGTCAGCGATGATAAGGTTTTAATTGTAGATATTAATGGTGCTAATAAGTTTTATGAAAAAGTGAAAGATAAAATTATGATCTTTTATATCACTTGTAGCCTTGATATTATCAAAGAAAGAATGATATCAAGAGGTGATAGTGACGAATCCATAAAAGCAAGACTGGCATTGGATAAAGATTATTTCGATATCAAGAAATTACATCATTATGATTATATTATCAATACAGATAGTGAATCAATAGAAGCAATCGCTTTAGATGTTGTCAACAAATATAATAAAAAGAGGTAATAATATGAAATACAATGGAAAAATATATGTTGCATTTGATGCATTAAATGATAATAAAGCTCGTAAAGCCTTAGATTCATTCAAACAAGCTGATGGATCAAAATTCAATTTCTATGATGGTGCAGAATATGCGAAATTATTAGACCTTGAAGCTGACGATTCTTTAAAAGCAAAAATTCAAAAGAATATGGATGATGCTGATATCGTTCTTGTAATGTTGTCTAAGACACTTAAATCAATGAGAAGATTTTCTAAATGGCAAGTTGAATATGCAATCAATGGGGAAAAACCTATTATTGTGTTAAACAACACATTACTTCGTGCTATTGATAATGATGTAACACCAACTATATTAAAGAATCATTTATGTTTATATATTCCATATGAAGAACAAGCATTAAATTTAGCTTGCTTAAATTGGCCAAAGAGTTTTAAAGAACATCTTGAAAATAATGATAAGAGCCCTTATCGTTATGATTATGATGTTTATAAAGAATTATATGATGAAGAAGAAGATAATTAATCAACAATAAGGAAAGAGGTATAAAAAAATGGGTAAAAAATTTATTGTAGAAACTTCAGCTAGACATGTACATGTAACACAAGAAACACTTGAAATCTTATTTGGAAAAGGATTTGAACTTGAAGTTAAAAAGATGTTAAGTCAACCAGGACAATATGCATCTAATCAAAAAGTAGAAGTTGTTGGTCCAAAAGCATCACTTATGTGTTCTATTTTAGGTCCTTGTAGAAACTTTAACCAAGTTGAATTATCACTTACAGATGCTAGAACTATTGGTATTGCAGTTCCTGTAAGAGAATCTGGTGATATTAAAGGATCTACTCCAGTTAAATTAGTTGGTCCATGTGGTTCTGTTGAATTAGAAGAAGGAGCTATTGCAGCTAAGAGACATATTCATATGACAGAAGCAGATGCTAAAGAATTTGGTGTTGAAAATGGTGAAATTGTAAATGTGAAAGTTGAAACTGAAGGAAGAACTTTAATCTTCGGTGATACTGTAGTTAGAGTTTCAAATAAATTTGCGCTTGCTATGCATATTGATACTGATGAAGCTAATGCTTGCTTCTCTGGTAAAGAACAATATGGTGAAATTGTAAAATAAATAAAAAAATACTTGATTTAGACTACGATTTAGTGTATAATATTGTAGTCTAACAGATGCACCCTTAGCTCAGTTGGTAGAGCAACTGACTCTTAATCAGTGGGTCTGGGGTTCGAGTCCCCAAGGGTGTACCATTTAAGAAGATTAGGTTTGATACAATATATCAAGCCTTTTTTATTTGCTTTTATAGGTGTTTAAGTCTCTCCATTATATAAAAATCTAAAATATTTAAGTTTAAATTTTGAAAATTGTATCAAAATTGTTAAATCTCATACATAATCATTTAACGATTATCTTTCTAGGGTATGCAAATCTTTAACTAGGGTATGCATGAAAATGATAAGGGTATGCATTTTTAATCATTTAATGATTTACTTATTATGAATAATTAACAATGTATGGTATAATATTATAGAGGAGTTGAGATTATTATGATTAATTTTTATGGGTATAATGATGCTAGAGCAATGGCAGCTTATAATAAACGTAATTTAACTAAAATATTTTTGATATATGCTTTAGTTTGTTTTTTTGTTTCAATCATAGCAATATTGATTCCGTTATATGAATTATTATATGTTTGGGGGGTATTTTTATTTTTACTTTTGATTACTTTATTTGCAGCTTCGTTTAGCAAGTATGAAGATAAAGCTTTAAAAAAAGCAGGTATAAAGACAAAACATATATTTAGAATTGAAGAGTTTAAATTATTTAAAGATAACAATGAAATCAAACAAAAAGAGCATATTATGTTTTATTCATATAAAAAATATATTTTATTAGAATTAAAAAAGTCATACTACTATATTCCAAAAGATGAATTGCAAATAAGTATTAATGAATTAACTGAAAGATTGAGAGAAGTCATATATGGAACAAGTATCGAAAAAATAATTGAGAGTATAAAAGATTATATAGATTGCAATGCAATTAAAGGAAATTTTGATTTTACTAAAGATACATTTGTGTGGATTTTAGGAAGTAATAAATTTACTTTTTACATCGAGTTACGAGAGATACTTATAAATCATGAAAAATTAAGGTTTAATAAACATTATGTAAATTATACACATTATCATATTGATAAAAGCGAAATAAACGAAACAATAAAGGAATTTAATGAAAAATATGATGGGATTTTGAGGTAGATTATGAAAAAAGAGTACACTTTTGAATTTTATGGAACAAAACAACAATTATTGAATAAAATATCATCAAACATTCTAGATAACAATTTTTCTAATCCTAAAACCTTTTATATAGGTGAATATATGATTTATGTAACTAGTGATAAAATCGAATTTGGTATACAACGTGGCGGACATTCTGGTGGATATTGGTATATTCCTGCTATAGAAGAATTTGAAGATCATCTAGTTTTGAGTGGTACAATACGATATATTGGTCCTGAAGATAATAGGGGCAAAGCTTCAAAAGTAATTGGTGAGATATTTTTTGTTCTATTTATAATCTTACTTAGTCCAATATTATTGTTGTTTAAAATATACGAATTAATTGATAGGATTGTAAGAAAAATAAGTAAGAAACCAAAGCCTATTACTACTGAAGGTAAATTATTCGATTTAATGGTAAATAAATTAGGATGTATTACAAAATAAAACTTTAAACACAAAAAAGAGGGTATGCAAAAGTTAACAATTTAACGATTACTTAACTTTTTAACGATTGCCTCAATAATTTAACGATTACAAGGCTAAGGGTATGCAATTGTATTAAAATTGCGTAACGTTGCCATTTGAAAAGAATAGCTTTGATACTGTTGTATCAAAGCTTTTTTCTTTTTTTATGTGTTTCATTAATATAGGAAATCATTTCTTCATGAGATTTAGATATTATTTGTATTAAAGTCCACTAGGGAATTTGTGTTGCAACCTGCAACCCAATTTCATCGTTTGCAAATTCACCTGCAAACCTCGACATTTTCTTTAGTTGCTCATACGAATATCCTTTACCATAATCTTTTAAATCATTTGTCAAAACTTGGGAATACTTAGATTGCTATTTTTGATATTAGTTTTCATTTTTCTATTTCATTTAATCTCTTTTCTAAGTATGCAGGTAATTCTTCAATTAATTTGTATTTAGAAATACCTAATTTCATATATGTATTTTTTAAAGTAGTTTCAGCTACAAACTTATCTGCATCTTTGCATAATATTAATCCTATCGTATTATTATCTAAATCTGTCTTTTCTAAT